>JBBRRM010000171.1:0-6875 GCA_038275915.1 Nitrospirales bacterium | reverse complement strand
CGTTAAACGACACACTCAAAGATTTGGCCGCCTCGGCAAAAGTGGTACACCGTGGGCGTCATTTTCGCGATGCCGACTTGGATAATGCGATTCTGGTGCTGAACATGGTTCGTGGGGACCGCGAGTTCTCTAAAGCATTGTTCGCCAAGGCGCGGGAGAAGAAGTGCTTATTGTGGTCGGTCGATCATCCGGAAGCCTCAACGGTCAACATGCCGGCGGTGGTGGCTAGCGGTCATGTGCGGGTGGCCATCAGCACGAGCGGGGTTGCCCCGGCCTTGTCAGGCTTCATGAAGGAGGATATTGAGAGGATCCTGGGCGAGGAGTTTCCCGCCTTTGTCGAATGGCTCGGCCAGCTCCGCGAGCAGGCCAAGGCGAGTGAGCCGGATTTCGAAAAACGCAGGACATTGTTGCGTGAGGCATTGGACGGGTTTCGCCTGTTAGGCAAGGTGCAATATCCGAAGGTATGGTCGGATGAACGGGCAAAGCTCAGCGCGCCGGCAGGTGTGAAGGGGGAGGCGTAAAAGGTAAAGGCTAAGGCAATAGTCGAATAGCAGAAGGAGTCATGATGGTCTTGCTTGAGTTTAGTATGTCTCCGTTAGGGAAGAGCGAGAGCGTTGGCAAGTATGTGGCACGCTCGCTCGATATTATCGATAAGAGTGGAGTGGACTACCGGTTGAACCCGATGGGGACGGTCCTTGAAGGGGAGTGGGATGAGGTATTTGCTGTCGTGAAGCAGTGCTATACGCGGATGAAGAAAGATTGCGGCCGCATTTCCTGCACCATCAAGGTCGATTATCGAAAAGGCCCCGCAGGGCGTTTGCAGAGCAAGGTCGCGAGCGTGGAGAAAAAACTCAAGCGAGTAATCAAACACTAGCAGATTAAAAAATCATGTTGGCCTGCGAGACCTCCGATGTTTCGCACCTGTGGCACGCTGCCTCCTACCCGCTGACTCTAACTCTTCTTCAGTTGCGAGGGGGGATGTGCTCTTCCTGGTTTTTCTGATATAACAGAGTCGAGATCATTCCTAACCAGTTTCGTTCCTCCCACCCGTTGATCACAATGCCTCCTTACGCCTGTTGACCGGGGAGCCCTCGTCGCGATTGCCGGCATCCTACGTGTTCTGATTCCTGCCTCGTATCCCCCCCCCCTGCTAGTGGAACGGTCACATCTTCCTGTCGCGAGTACATAGCACCAAGGCAGCTTGTACAGGTGACGAGGCGAAATCCTGGCATTTCTTAAATTCGTTTGGTTCGTATTGCAAAGTAATTGGCTTCCTATATAATGTGCGCCGCATTGGGTATTGCGCGTACGCAATACTCAGGATGCGTTGCTACTTGACCATGTTGACCCGAGACAGTGATAGATGAAGAGAACACTCACGGATGAGGTCGAGCTCAGGACGCAATCGAGTCTTGATCTCTTGCCGAAGGACCGCACGATTCTCGAACGGGACTTGATGGAGTTTCGTCCATTCGGCCTGGACGAGCAAGGACACACAATCAGAGATCTGAGCGGAATGAGTATCCGGGCTGTCGTCGTCTACCTAGAGAAGTCGCTGTCTGGTGAGCGAGGAGCCATAGCCGGGAGTCAGGCGATATTGGAGCTGTGTCGCCTGTTGAATCAGCGGATCAAGGATCCGGTCTATCATGTGACGCCGGATCTTCTCAAGAATGCCTGGAACAGCTACTCCTACGAGTTCACGGCCTATCTGTATGAATTCTGCGAGCGTCTCTCCGGCGATCCTCAATTTGCGTTTCGAGGCGGCATGGAAAAGGCGTCCCCGATCATGCAGGTGCTCGCCCGGCCGTTTTCACTGTCCCAGATCTACGGCATGTTTCCCTACTTCGGTAACAAGTTCGCCTCCGGTTCGATTGAATGTCGGGTCGTCGAGATCCTGCCGAACTCTGCGACTCTTGCGATGAAGTTTTCCGACCGTACCCTTCGCCAGTTTGGTCCCTATCGTAGACGATGCGCACAGGTGGTATGTCAGTCTGCGCAGGGCCTCATGGCGGCGGTACCGGTTCGCGTCCATGGGCTTCCACCTGCGACTTTGACGGCACTGTCTTGTATCGCAGATGACGACGAGTGGTGCCAATGGACTATTCGTTGGGAGGACAGGGGAGAAGGAACATGGGCTCGTAAAGTCTGCCGGATGATGATGGTGCGACCGGGAGAGGACCGGTTGTCGCACGTGTACCCGCCTATATCCCATTCGCATGAAGAGGCTGAGGACAATCCATCCCACGGAAGTCTTCGAGACCGAGTAGTAGAGGGAACGCCACTCCGTGCGGCAACGGGCGCCAGAGAATCACTTCGGCATGTGAGATGGTTTTTCTGGAGCGCATTGGCCGGCTTGATGCTGGCCGTTGGGCTCCGCGTGATGAATCCCTCGGTCGGCCTGGGCGAAGTCATTCTGTTCGGATTGGCCCCCATGTTCGTCGCGGGGATCCTGATCAATCGCCACCTTCGTAGGGAGAGTCAGCGACGCGAGGTCCTGATTCAGGAACAGATTGCATTCGTGGAAGCACGCCATGAGGAATTACGGGAAGCCTACTTGAAGCAGGAGCAGACGCGCGTGGAACTGCGTCGGAAGGTGACCCAGTTGACGGCCCTCCATCGAGCTGGATTATTGTTCAGCTCGACGCTGGACCGCGAGGCTCTGATGCAAAAAGTGCTGGAGACCCTGACCAGCGATTTGCAGTACGTGCGGGCAATGGTCTCCTTCTACGATCCGGTCTGCCAGGTCGTCAAGGATGCGCGGCTCCTCGGGGTCTCGCCTGAGATCCAGGCGTTTGCGCGCGCTCATGAGATTCCCGTCATCGATCCCGCGAGCGCAGAAGGTATCGTGCTCCTGCAAGGCCGCCCGTTGTTGGTTGGGGATGTGCAGGAGATATCGGATCGCATGCATCCCCTGAACCGACAGCTTGCTTCAATGATGCAGACCAAAGCCTTCATCGCCGTCCCGTTGAAGACCAAAGATCGGATCCTGGGAAGTCTGACGGTTGATCGGATACAGCCGCACAGCCTGACTCAGGACGATCTGGAGTTGATGGTGACTGTCGCCCATCAAGTCGCGATCGCGTTGGACAACGCCTCTGCCTATGAGCAAATTGAAGACTTGAACGTGGGACTCGAAGTCAAAGTACGTGAACGAACGGCTGAGTTGGAGCAGGCTGATCGCTTGCGGTCCCAATTCCTCTCGCATGTTTCGCACGAACTCAAGACGCCGCTGACCTCGATCAAGGGGTTCTTGCAGAACCTGCTCGATGGATTGACAGGACCGCTCAATGACAAGCAGCAGCGGTATTTGTCACGGATGTTAGACAACTCTGACCGGTTGATCCGCATGATCGAGGATTTATTGGATCGCACGAGGATTCAGTCAGGACGGTTGGACCTCGTTCCGAGCGAGATCGACCTGTGGCATTGTGTGGGGGATGCGGTCGAACAATTACGTCTCTTAGCCCAGGCTAAACGGCAGACATTGGAGGCGCTTGCTCCACCTACTCCACTATTGGTCTGGGCGGATCGTGATCGCCTGATCCAGATCGTGACGAATTTGGTCCAGAACGCAGTGAAGTTTACCCCGGAGGGTGGGAGCATTCTCGTGACGATGAAACAGGAAAACCAGACGCTCGCTGCAATCTCCGTCTGCGATACCGGACCGGGTATTCCGCAAGAGTTTCTTGATCAGGTGTTCGACCCTTTCTTTCGAGTCAAGCAGGCCAGGACGGGAACGAAAGGGCTGGGGCTGGGTCTATCGATCGTGCGCACGTTGGTGGAGCTGCAAGGTGGGACGATCGTTGCGCGGAACGAACCGGGACAGGGCGCGGAATTGTCCTTCACGATTCCATTGCTTCCCACTATCGGCGCGCACGTCGGGAACGCGTCGGCTGAAGCGCCGTATATCCTGGTTGTCGACGATGATCCGGATATTCGTCAACTCCTGCAGGATCGTTTGCGGGCTAAGGGCTACCGTGTTCAGTCGGCTGCCGACGGAGTTCGAGCGCTTGAAGCGGTGCGGAGCGAGACGTTCGAGGGGATGATTCTCGACATTGGTGTTTCTTTGATGGACGGAATGGGTGTGCTTCAGGAAATCCGAAGATGGGATCAGCAAATCCCGATAGTGATGGCTACGGCATCGGGCTCCAAGGAGTTGGCCGTTCGCGCGATCGGCATGGGCGCACAGGCCTATCTGCTCAAGCCATTTGACGTCGACGAACTGCAACGCATTGTCGACTATTGGTTCAGGCCTCTGGAGCATCCGTCGTCAGAGTCTGCCGCGAGTCAACCACGCCAGGATGGATGATTGAGCGGAGAGGAACCTACGAGAGAAGGGTGAGCCCGGTGTTGCTGGACTGGATCAGGTCAGTTCTTGGGATATGGATGCCCTGGATATGTGTATTAGGGCTGTACATGATTTGGTCACCTGAAATGGCCTCGGCACAGGTGCCCCGTATTCAAGGGCAGGGAACAGCCGCGTCCGCAATGAGCAGTGCTTTTTCAGCCCAAGCCGACGATCCATCGGCGCTACACTATAATCCCGCAGGAATGACGCAGTTAGACGGGATTCAATTCATGGCAGGGGCTCTTATCGCAGGAGGATCGACGAATTTCACGAGTTTGACAGGCGTGACCGCACGTGGTGATCGGAATGGGAGTGCGGCATGGCCTCCTCCCGGACATCTGTTTCTGACGGCGAACTTGAAGGATCTCGGCTTGTCGTCGTTGGGCGATGTGACAGCCGGGATCGGACTCACGGTGCCGTTCGGTTCGCTCACACGCTGGCCGAACGACGGGCCGTTCAGGACAGCCACGACGTTCAGCACGCTCCCGCTTCTCGACATCAAACCGACCCTTGCCTACAAGGCGACGGAGAACCTGTCGCTCGGGCTGGGTGCGGATGTGTATACGTTCAGTGGACTCGTTGGCGAAGGTCAGGTTGAAAAACAGTCGGTTTGGCCAGGAGGCCTCGGAATTCCAGCCGGTTCGAAGATCGAACTGTCCGGCAGGGACACCGCAGCCGGTTTCAACGCCAGTCTGTTATATACCGCACTGCGCAATGCGGATGGGAAACCAGTGGCGAACGTCGGTATCGTCTATCGCAGTCAAGCAACCGTGCACCTGAGCGGGGCCCTCTTGGCGAATGGCACTCACGTGTCCGATGCCAGAGCCACACTGGTCTTACCGCAAATCATCACAGGGGCGGTCGCGATCTGGCCTGTTCGGACAAGTGAACGGGAGTGGAAACTTGAACTGGACGTGGACCATGTCGGATGGAAATCTGTTCGGAATCTTGATGTCACGTTAGGGAACGGTGCAACAATCGCGCAGCCGCAGAATTGGCACAATACCTATGCGGTCATGCTCGGCACTGAATATAAGTGGCTGGCACTTCCCTCGCTTCCGCACTGGGATTTGGCGTTACGGGCTGGCTATGCGAATCAGCAAAGCCAGATGCCGGACTTGACATATGATCCAGGAATTCCCTCTTCGGACCTCCATATCGTAGGAGGAGGACTTGGCTTGTTGTGCAAGGAGCAAGGATTTTTTTTGGGCTTGATACGATGCGGCGAGTTCGGCACCGGCTCGCTGAAGCCCAAAGCGATTGGAATTGATCTCTCGTATCAAGCGGCGCTCTACGAAGATCGAACGGTAATGGGCAATCGCAATCCGACCGTCAACGGCACCTATAGGACTACGCTGCACAACGGTGGTGTGTCGGTTCGAGTGATGTTCTAGCGGGATACGCGAGAAGAGTAGTACGACTGAGAATCGCGAGATGGAAACAGAATTGGAAGTCTCATTGGCCCGCACGATGCGCGGGAGATCGATCGGTCGTCAGGCGGATTCGTAAAGGCGTGGAACGCGAGAACCTATGCCGCAGAGGACTTCGTAGGGAATCGTGCCGATCCAGTCGGCTACTTCATCAGCCCATATCGAATCCTGGCCCTGTTGACCGATCAGCGTGACGGGTTCACCGACTTGTAGGTGTGGGAGGTCGGTGACATCCACCATGATCATATCCATGCATACCATACCCACGATCGGGACGCGGCGACCCCGAATCAAGACCGATCCGCGATTGGAGAGCCGCCGACTATAGCCGTCGGCGTAACCGATAGGTAGTACTGCAATACGCGTGACTCGTTGTGCGGTGAATGTTGTGTTGTAGCTGACTGTTCCCCCTCTTGGAATTGTTCGCAGTTGGACGATCATCGTTCGCAGTGAGAGGGCCGGCTTGAGATCGGGAGCGGGGACTGTGCCCGGCAAGGTGTGGTACCCGTAAAGCATAAGGCCGGGGCGCACGAGTGAGAAGTGGGCATCGGGAAACCTGACGATGGCCGCACTATTCGCGGCATGCACGAATGGAAAAGTGAACCCACGTTGGCGAATCTCCTTCAGCATGACACGAAAGGCGCCAAGCTGTCGTTCCGTGAAGGCTGAGTCCGCTCCGTCTGCATCGGCAAGGTGGGTCATGACCCCCACGACCTGCAGAGGATTCCGCAAGACCGGGTTGTCGAGGAGTGAGAGCAGCTCTTCGGTGTAAAACCCTAACCGTCCCATTCCGGTTTCGATCTTGAGATGAATCGGGTAGGGAGCCGGATGTAAACGAACGGCTTTGGCCAAGGCGGGAATGATACATGCGTCGCTGATGACCGGGGTCAGCCCATGAGCCACCAGGTCTGACACCTGCCCCTCAAAGAGCGCTCCAAGGACCAGGATTGACGCAGAGAGACCGGCTTGGCGGAGCGCGATCCCTTCATCGAGCGAGGCCACGGCGAAACGATTGATACCCTGGCGGACAAACTCCTGTGCACTGTCCGCGGCGCCATGCCCGTACGCATTGGCCTTGACGATCGCCATGACCTCAC
>JBBRRM010000170.1:0-6877 GCA_038275915.1 Nitrospirales bacterium | reverse complement strand
AGCCCGTACAGCGGACCTTCCAAATGTTGCCATGAATCTCGGACAGCTGTCGTGACCCCGCGGTTTGGTGCAATCCGTCCACGTTTTGTGTGATGAGCCAAAACGGCTTGTCACGTTGCTCCAGCTTGACGACCGCCTTATGGGCAGGGTTGGGTCGTTTTGTGGCAATGAGTTCACGCCGCCAGTTATACCATTCCCAGACTACACGTGGGTCACGCGCAAAGGCCTCCGGGGTCGCGAGATCCTCTGCTCGGTAGTTGCGCCACAAGCCGTCTGCCCCACGAAAGGTCGGCACTCCACTATCGGCAGAAATGCCAGCCCCTGTGAGCACAGTCACCCTCCGAGCGGACGCGAGGTGCATGCGGGCGAGGCGGATCTGATCGTCGGTGGCCATGGTGGAATGGACAAATTGTACCGCATTTTAAGCTAACGAATCTGCGTGATATAGTACGCGTCCGTTATTCTTGTGAGGGCATGATGAAACGCATTCTTATGGTGGGAGCTGGTTCAGTCGGTGGGTTCTTCGGCGCACATTTAGCGAAAGCGAATCCCTCTGTTTCTTTTCTGCTGCGGCCCAAGACGCTCGCAGCCGTGAAGCAGAATGGGCTCACGATCCGCAGTGCCAAGGGAAATTTCACCGTACATCCCCCAGTTGCCTCCGATCCGCGAGATCTTCCGACGCCGGACCTGATTATTCTCTCCGTCAAAGCCTACGATTTGGATGAGGTGATGGACCAAATCGAGCCGGTCCTGACCGATCAGGCCGTGATATTGACCCTACAGAATGGGGTTGATACCGAAGATCGGATCGCGGCGCGGTTTCAACGGGACTGCGTCGTGGGGGGGGTGGCCTTCATCTATTCCAAGATCGCGTCGCCCGGGATCATCGATCATTATAAGAAGGGGGCAGTGGCGATCGGGGAGATGATGGGGCATCAGACCCCACGTTTGCTAGCCATCGCGGAACTATTTAAGCAGGCGGGGATTCCTTGTCAGCTGACCGATGATGTCCGGCGCAGTAAGTGGGAGAAGATGTGTTGGAATTGTGTTTTCAATCCCTTGACCGTGATGATCGACGACAAAGTGGCCAAAGCCCTCGATCATCCAGAGATGCTGCGAGTGATTCATCAGATTGTGGAGGAAGTGGTGGCGGTGGCGGCCGCCGTGAAGGTGCCATTGGCCGGGGACATGGCGGAGAAGGTGGTCCGCTGGACTCAAGAGATCCGCGATATTCATACGTCGATGTATGACGATTGGAAGGCCGGTCGGCCGACAGAGATCGACTTTCTCAATGGCTATGTGGCGAACGTCGGAAGGAAATTTGGTATTCCAACTCCGGTGAACGACTTATTGACGGCGGTGATCAAGACGATTACTGAGCGGGACCGAACCGGCCCCGGCCTCGTGCGAATCGATGGGGCGGTGGTCCAGCCTGTTTCGTTCAATCGTGCTGCGATTGCAGCATTGCCGGCGGAACATCAGCTCGATATTTCCACGGTGATGCCCGGCATGAAGGGCAAAGGGATTCGCATGCAGGGATTATTGGATGTGCCAGCCTTGGCCATCCAGGCCGATCATGTGACCGTGCATTCGGTAGACGGAAAATATTCAGCTTGTCTCACGCTCGAGCAAGCCAGGGCATTCGGGGTGTTGGTGTATGAGCTTGACGGAGAGCCGCTGCCGGAGTCGAAAGGCGGGCCGTTTCGATTAGTGACCCCCGGGCTGGGCGATCTCTGCGCAAACGTGAAGGGGGTTGCGAGGATTGAGGTGAGCATCGGAACCGGAACAGACACGCGGCCGTCGGTGAGGACGAATTGCTGATGGCGGTCTCTCAGCGAAAGACCTGAATCCCTTTCCACCGTTCCGATTGGTAGCGCCAGAGCAAGAGTCCCATTCGCACCGTCCAATCTGCAATCATCGCGCTCCAGACGTAGAGCACATCCAGTGCGAGCCAGGGGCCTGCGATGACCGCGAGGGGCAGGCGGATTCCCCACATGCCGATCGTTGTTGCTAACATAATGAATCTCGTGTCACCGGCTCCACGTAGCGAGCCCGCCAGGACCATGGTGAGAGCGAGCGGCACTTGGAGGATGGCGACAATGCGCAGAAAGACCGTCCCGAGTTCCACGACCGCCTCGTCATGGGTAAAGGTGCGCAGGAGTAGATAGGGGAAGAAAAAGAAGAGGATTCCCATTGCGGCCATGGTCATGGTAGCCAGCCGGTTCGCCTCCCAGTTTTCGAGTTTGGCCCGCACGTATTTCCCCGCGCCGATACTCTGTCCCACCATCGTGGCCGCCGCAATCGCGAAGCCATACCCCGGCAAGAACGACAGGGATTCGATCGACAAGCCGACTTGATGGGCGGCATAGGTCACGGTTCCGTATAGCAGGACGATCTTGGTATAAAGGATAATCCCAGCCTGTTGAAACATGCGCTCTCCGGAAACCGGTGCTCCGATCTGCCAGGTGGAGCGTAAGAGATCACGTCGTACCATGAGTGATTTCCTGAAGAGTTTTCGGTTGGCCCAAAGAAGGTAGGCCACACCTGTTCCTTCCGCGAGACCGGTGGCCACGGCTGCTCCCGTGAGACCCCAGGCAGGGAATCCCCAACGCCCGTAGACCAGCGGGTAGGCGATCGTCAGATACAGGAGATTCACCGCGATCAAGGCGTACATCGGAGTTTTGGTGTCCCCGGTGCCTTGCATAATCGATGAGAGAACCTGCAAGAAAATCGTGCAGGGAATGACCAGGAAGATCAGGTTTGAGTAGGGAAGGGCCAAGGTGATGACGTCATGCTCCGCGCCTAACAGCTCCATGGTGAGACGATTGAGGGACAGCCCGAGTGCCACGAGCGCGCAGGAGACGATGGTGGCCAATCCGAGGAGGTGTGTGGCCGCTTCCTCGACGTCTTTGGTGCGGCGAGCGCCCCATAGCTGAGCAATGAGGACGTTCGCACCCACCGATAACCCGGAGACGAGCGTGGTGGACATGAAGGCCAGCAGCTGACCGAGTCCGACAGCGGCAATGGATGTGGCGCCGAGTCCACCGACAAGGAAAACGGCGGCGATACCCTCGGTACGTTGGAGCAGGGTGCTGACCGTGACTGGTAAGGCAAGGGTCAGAACGGATCTTCTGATTTGTGCAACGCGGGACGCCATGGCGGGCCATCCTAACAGGATGCTGAAGAAGTCGCTCGTCTCATCGCCCAGACCCCGTCGTCGTTCTCGCATGCTAGACAAATGTGTGTCCGTCCTATTAGGGTCGTCTCACCATGACTGATCTCAATGCACTCTCAGCCATCCCTCTGTTGAAGGTCACGCGGTTGTCCAAGTCGAAGTTCCTGTCCGGACTTCAATGTCATAAGCGTCTGTACCTTGAAGTCCATCAACCGTCTCTCGCGACCAAGCCGGATGCGGCGACTCAAGCGATGTTTGAGATGGGAACAGAGGTCGGGGAGTTGGCCCGGAGCCGCTTCCCCGGTGGTGTGTTGGTGACAGCGGGTTATCGCCAGACAGAAGCCGCGCTTGTCCAGACAGCAGCACTCTTACAGGATCTCACTGTGCCAGCCATCTTCGAAGGGGCATTTTTATATGGTGGCGTGCTGATTCGCGCGGATATTCTGGAGCGTGTTCCAGCCATTGAGGGACAGGCTCCGGCCTGGCGCCTGATTGAGGTCAAGTCTTCGACCAAGGTCAAAGACGTGCATCTCGAAGATCTCGCCGTTCAGAGCGAAGTAATAGCGGGGACAGGACTGAAGCTCCTCTCTGCTTGTCTCATGCATATCAATACCGGGTATCTCTATCGGAACGGAGGGATCGATCTGGCAGAGTTATTTACTATCCAGGATCTCTCCGGGGCTGTGGCTCAACGACGGGCCGAGGTGCCCGGGCGGTTGGCCACGATGACTCGCATGTTATGTGAACCTCAAGCTCCCGCCATTGAGCCTGATCGGCATTGCCATGCACCCTATGATTGTCCCTTCTGGGAGTATTGCACTAAGGACAAACCGGCGCGCTGGATTCATTATTTGCCGGGATCGAAGCAGGTGGTCAGCCAGCTAAGTCAACAGGGAGTGACGATCATTGATGAAATTCCGCCCGATGCGAAACTGTCGCCTGTTCAGCGTCGTGTAAGGGAGAATATCGAGTGGGTGTCTGCGAAGCTTGGCCCCATGTTGAAGAGCGTGCAGTATCCGGTGCATCACCTCGATTTCGAAACGATCATGCTGGCCGTGCCCCGGTTCTCCGACACGAAACCCTATCAAGCGCTGCCGGTTCAATGGTCGAATCATATTGAACAGATATCCGGTGAGCTGCACCACGAAGAGTTTCTGCACAAGGATGAGAGTGACCCCCGGAAGGTCCTTGCCGAAGCCTTATTGGAATCTCTGGGGGAGCGAGGGAGTATCTGTGTCTATTCGCCGTACGAACGATCCGTTATAGAGCAGATGGCCGTCGCACTGCCGTCACTGAGGCAAGCCCTGTTGCGCATTGTCGGCCGGCTCTGGGATCTCTTTCCAGTCATACGAGACCACTACTACCATCCAGCGTTCGGCGGGTCCTATTCCATCAAATCGGTGCTGCCAGCCATGGTCCCATCACTCGCCTATGATGATTTGGCGATTAAAGAGGGAGGGCATGCCGCCAGTCAGTACTACCGCATGGTGTTTGTCGAAACGGATTGGATTGAGCGGGCGATGATTGAAGAGGCCCTCCTGAGATACTGTGCAAGAGATACGTTGGCAATGGTCGAACTCAGACGAGCGTTGAAAGAAAAGGTTGAGATGGGCTGTGAGCCACAAACCTAATGGCCATATCCGCCGACCTCGATTGTAAGGCCGGCGGCATGAGTGAACGTGGTTTGGCGGAGAGGGTGGGGATCGAACCCACGGTCCCGTTGCCAGGACAGCAGTTTTCGAGACTGCCCGATTCGGCCACTCTCGCACCTCTCCGTTAGCCGAAAGTTCTCGCATAATCACACAGTTACCAAGTGGGGCGCAATAGAATCATTCACGGCCCAAACCGGGCTGTTGTGATTCCCGTTGTGAAATTTTTCCACGATGGCCTCAATGGCTTTCGCCTTGTGACTCGGGCTCAAATGGCTGTACCGCTGCACGAGGGAGAGGTCAGACCAGCCTCCGTACTGCTGCACCGTCACGAGGTCGACGCCGGCCATGACCAGATTGGAGGCAAAGGTATGGCGCAAGGTGTGGAGCGAGACCCCGCTGCCGGCAAGTCCCGCCTTCGCACAGGCTTGCAAGAAGGGCTTCTCCATGGACTTGTAGGGGAGGCCGTTGGGTTTGGCAAAGACAAAGTCACCCCGGCTCGTGTCCTTCAATTGTAGAAACGCCTCTTTGGCCCGGCTATTCAACGGAATGTTTCGCGTCTGGCCGTTCTTGCTGTAGGCCGCTTGCACGGTGAGAAGGCTGCGTCGAAAATCGACGTCCGTCCATTTCAGCGTGAGGGCTTCGGCGCTGATTCGGATCCCGGTGTTGGTCCCGATAACGATGAGGTTGCGGAGGAGCGGTTCAGCCACCTCCATAAGTTTGGCCTCTTCACCGGATTCCAAATAGCGGAGCCTTCGTTTTGGTTCTTCGAGGAAGTCCACGCCGAGTGCCGGGTTGTCGCCTTCATAGAGGCCCCAGGCCTTCGCTTTGTTAAAGAGATTCTTTAACACGGCGATCTCGCGATTCGCCTGAATACGCGCGCCCTTCTCGGCTCGATCCCGCTTATGCCGTTCGATGTCGAAGGAAGAGATATGCGCGAGTGTTTTGGTGCTGAACGACCCGGCTAATTGCTGAAGCTGCTGGCGATAGACGCGCAGCGTTCTCGGGCGCTTGTTGGTGGCGGTCCAGTCGAGAAATACGTCCTTCGCTTTCTCGAAGGATACGTCTTTCCGTTTCTTGCCGATGCCGGCCTCGCCCTTCAGAATGCCGCCTCGCTTGACCGACGCCAGTTCTTTGGCCGTCGTCCGAGAGATGTTGGTTCCAAGTCGGAGTGCATGACGGACCCCGTTATGCCGGAAGTCCAGCCACCAGGTACGGCCGCGCAGGTACATTGCATCTCCTCGTCGTGCCATATGTCCTCCCTTCGGTCATCTAATCGTGTCGCTCACACCGTGCTGTTCCGTGGATTTCCGGGCATAGATGGCAGCGATCATGAGTGGCCCTCCTCATCGAATCGGTGACTTCATTTCGCGTGGGTCGATAGTGCCCGGAAGACAACGATAGTGATTGCTAGACGCGGATTTGCTGCCATCAATTCGCTTCACTTCCAGACTCACCCATGACCCATCTTTTTGTTTTACCACCATATTCTCCCCTGTATTCTCCTGCTTGGTTTTGGTCAATATGTACACCATGGTGTCCCAAGCATCGCGCTTCGCCTTGTCACATTCCACATACTCTCTATAAGCGTCATGGATCTTCCATGAGCTCGATTGTTGTACGGGGTCAGACTTTGGGATGACAATTTCCCATTGCTCTTCCCACGATACCCAGCTGCACTCCGCCAAGACCACGGATGCGGAGCATGCTACAAACAAAATCGCATAAGAAACTATCGATCTCATAAACGCCTCCATCACGCCGGATCGTCTTTTCTGTGACCCCGTGTTGCTTCGCGATCGACTCGGCGGTCGTAAACTTCTGGTCATTTCTACCGGAAGTGAGATCCGTTCGTTGCCCTTGCTTCTTCGTCCGGTTGTACCGTCTCCCCCGTATGATGCTGCGCTGGTCTGGTGTGAGATTCCGGCGTCCTATCTTTTAACTGACGAGGCTTGGAGCGTCTTTCTTCTCAACGATCCTCAGGCTCGGCTCATGGGCTTCCGTCGGCAACGGCGGAAGAGCTTCGGCATTCCTGAATGCTTCGCCCGAAAAT
>JBBRRM010000169.1:0-6879 GCA_038275915.1 Nitrospirales bacterium | reverse complement strand
CCTTCAAAAGAAATGCATCGGCTCCCGCCGCTAGCATCGTCCCCCCGATTTGACCAGAATCGTTGAGGGAGCGTCCGATGACAATAGTAGTGGGCTGCGCATCCTTAATGTGTCTGGTGGCTACGATCCCGTTCATTATCGGCATATTCACGTCCATGATGATGATGTCCGGCCTGATAACGTCGGCCATGGATATCGCCTCGAGGCCATTGGTGGCCTCTCCGATTACCAAGAGTTCCGAATAACTTTCAAGCAGAATGCGCAAGCGCTGTCGTACCATCTCATGATCGTCGACCACGAGTACCCGATACCGCCCCACTGCACGATCGCCTGTTTTCGGAACGTGCTCTTTCAAGAGCGCTGCGGCAGGGCCCACTTTACTTGACGAACCACTCATAATGGATTCCTCCCGGGTCAGGATCTGTCCCTCTGCTCGTCCACACTGTACGCTCGGATATCTCGCGCGCCTCTAGCGGGAGCAAGGGGAACATCGATCGGATTATGTATAGGACACGTGCGGCAGTCTGGTCAGAATTGGTCACAATGGGAAAATAATATCGGAGTTGATCGAAGTGGGGATGGAACAGAATCGGCAGCAATAAGAGAGCGTGTGAGTGCGTGAACGGGCAGATCACATATTCCACCAAGACGCAGGGGAGAAACCCGGAACGCCGTCTTCCCTCATCGTATCTTCAAGATTCCGAATCACTCAGCCGACGTATGTCATCAATCAATGCAGTTTTGGGCTGGTCGTTGCCATTCACGCCACTCCTTACTTCCGGCAACCAAATCCCTTGATCGTGAGTGCCATAACGCGGCAGGGCTTCCCGGGGACCTGGGTGAAACTCATTGTGATGTTGAATGACAGATTCAGGAATATGCGGGCCGATTATAGCGCAGAATCGAAAACCATGGCTCACCTGGCTGTCAGACACATTGGCCTTTCTGTTGTCGCAGACAACGAGCAGAGGAGTTTGAACGGAGGATCAGCATAATAGGCTTGCTCCAACATGTTGCTTCTTCACTAGACCTGCTCAAGCGAGCGAGATGCTGGTCTATCAAGAGCGATCTCAAGGAGACCCTAAACTTGGTTAATAATGAAGTGCTCGAGCCGATCGTGAATGTCAAACACGCTGGCGCATGGCGGGCAGGCGTCCCCGGTCAAGTGAAGACTGTTGAGTCCCACTCCGTATTTTTTGTGATAGGCATCGGCGGTGATCCAGGTAGGCCCATCGTCCGAGTACAGCATTTCATCTAAAAAATGGCCGCACCCGAAACAAAATCGCGCGTGGAGTGGGATCATTGGTTGTGGCTCCTTCTATTTAGCCAACACGATGAATGCGAAGCATTCCATGGCACCATCCCCGTTCTGCCTGCGCTCAGTTTGTCCCCACGATCGGGAATAGAGAGGCATCATCATGCAGAAAAATCTTGGTCTCGGGACCTAGGGGTCTTACTAGTTTGAGAAAAAATTAGGTAAGAAAGAGGCTTGTGGCGCCAATTGGCAGGTGACTGTCTCCGATTGAGACCGGAACAATCATCCATCCGGTTGTCTGTGACAGGAGTGCAAAAAGAGAGAGGTCGACGCGTATCGTGGCCTCGACGTCCATGCAGAGGCTGATTGAATGTCGATTCGCACCGGGACAGGGGCAACGAAAGGCTCAGAATCTGACTCTATGAAGTCGGAGTGGCTACGGAGGTAGACTTCTTTGACAGTCAAAACTCTAAAACACGGAGCAGGGAGTCGTTCGGCGGGTACGGGAGGATCCAATTTGGTTAGTTATAATGGAAATAGCCCGCGGCTTCGGTTGAGCGACTCATTCCGTCGTCATATTTCAATCATATGAAGGACCGCTCACAGCCTGGTGGCCCACACTAGCGCCAATCGACGGCGCCGAATCCGCTCTTTCCGAGTAACACATACATGAGACTGACGGTCCCGACGGTCTGATTCCTATAGTCAATGTGCGGATAGCTCGCATCTCGTTGCGAGACCTCATATCGAAGCGCCATTCCATGACGGTCAAAGATTCGCACCGTGAATGAGCCGTCTCCGCGCATAAAGTTTTCCCTTCCGTGGGGCTCCGTAGAGAGCAAACCGGTGACATAGTACTCGCGTCCAGTGAGTTCGAACATGGCCCTGTCCCCTAGGATCAGACGGAGATTGAGAAGAGCCTGAGGAGTGACTCCATAATGGTAATCGCGGTCCTGCGTGCGTTGGATGCTGCCGGCTGCACCGTAACCAGTGCCACCGAGGGCGGTTCCCTGAAGCGCCACGTCCTCGGAAAACCACGTTTGCCAGGTCGTCCCGAGCGAGAGGGCCGCGGTCGAGACTCGAAAGGCTTGCGGCGAAATATAGTCATAGCTCCCATAGAGTCCCCATATTCCGCGCGTTGAATTACCTGACGCATAGGTCGTGCCGGCAAGGAGTCCTCGGGTATTGAGGCTCTCTAACGCGTTCGCAGTCACGCTGGTGACATGGAAATCAAAATAATCGAACGGGCGTGTGTACGTATAACCAGGTTTCCCAGGAAGTCCATAGGAAACGGTAAGGTCTCCGACCGCTCCATGCTCTTCGACGCTGGATGAGACATTGTGGCTAGCGGAGGTCAAGGTCCCACCGACCTGAAGGCGCATGAACGTCGCCGGCTTGTGGCTCGGATACACTTCGTCGAACCGTTCGCCGAACACAAGGCGATTAAAGCCCGTGGGAGGCGAGATGACCGCGGCTGCGAGTTCCCGCCAAAAACCCGGCTTGCCTTCGTCATCACTTTCTAGCAAGAGATTGGCCATTCGGAAGAGCGGTTCGCCCAGGAATGTTCCGCCAAAGGTGGTCGTGATCTGATCGTTGATGGACGGGCGGTTTTTCTCGCCTCCGATTTCCCAGAGGTAACTGCCGGCGCCCGCATAGAGCAAGGACTCCCAGAAATTGAGGCCGGCTGAGCGGGCCAAGCCGAAGTAGACCGTTCCACCATAAGGATGTAGGAATTGGTTCACGGAGAACTGATCGTTGTCGAGCACCCACCTGGACTCGGTCAAATGGGTGCGGATCGTGTTGCCAGTTGTGCGGTAATCGTCCTTTGGCTCGGTATAATGCCGGTCGAACTGATTCAGCAGAAAGAGATAGGTCAGGAGTTCCCCGGCCGGGATGACATAGCTCCTGTGAGGCCGCATTTCCCAGGACATAAATTGCTTCGGTTCCTCGGGAGCAGGCGGGCCAATGGGCGCAGACTGCGTCGATTCCGATGACGTGGACGTGCCGCCGGAGGCGCCATCCTGAGCGAGGCCTTCACCAGGCGCTACGAAATACAGTGTGAGCACAAGAGCCAGAAACGTCCAAAGGACCTTGCACGTATGCCGGGATCCGATGACCCCATGGCGCAGGGCCAAACCAGATCGTGAAGTCTCATCGGAAATCCGCATCGTCATGTCCGTCTCCTCGCCTTTATAGGCTACCTCATTTCTTCAATGAAGCGGCTTTCGACGGGCCTGCTCTCCGCCGGTTGCAGGACCAAACGTTCCACATATTGCGCGAGCCGCGCATGCGTCTGCTTCTCGACGTTCATCGACTCAACTCCATATTCCTGACCACGCACCCATCGCACAGTGGCCCTCGCGACGAACCTACTGGGTTGGTCCGGTAAATGGATAGACAGGGAACAGGTTTCCCCGACTCGCAGCGGCAAATCCCCCGAGAGACGCCAACCGCTGAGCGAGAAGTTCCACACTGTGCCGTGCCCTTTACGGAGGCCGAGGGAGTACGTGACGGAACAACATAAAGGGAAGCGGCGATAGGGTCGAACTAAAAAAGCCATGAGGGGAAACCCCGTGAAGTAATGGTTTCTAGAACGAGATTATCACAGCGCCTAGCGAGCGAGACGAACAAATGTTCGCCTGTATCCGAAATAATTACTTTTATGAAGGACGATGAGCCAGGGGGTTTCCTAGTATCAGAAGCACCAAGGATAAGCATGTTCATCCATTCGCCTGCAATCACCCACCCCCTAGGCTCCCCCCCAGCTCCATGCACGCGGGCTGTGCAGTTATATTGATTGTGGGATTGCAGAATCTCTGCGATCGAGACATCAACACTCTCCCACAGCATGGAGGTCATCATGGGGTTATTTACATCATCAAACCCGGTCTTTGACATGTTGAAAGCTGATCATAAAAAGGTAAAGAGCTTGTTCGAGCAATTTGAAAAGGCAAAAGATTCCCGCTCAAAAGCACGCATCGTACAAGAGACATTGCTTGAGCTCGATGTCCATGCAAAGTTGGAAGAAGCGCTTATCTATCCCTCCATCCGCCGAAAAATTGATGCAACAGACATCATGGACGAAGCTCTCGAAGAGCACCATGTTGCCCATGTCCTGATTAACGAATTAAAGCGCATGAGTCCCGGGGAGGGTCGCTACGGGGCCAAATTCACCGTGTTGGGCGAGAGTATTAAACACCACATCGGTGAAGAAGAAGACCAGATGTTCCCGGAAGCCGAGGAAGTCGATATTGATTGGGATGGGCTATTCAAAGAAGCCATGAAGCGGAAGGAAAAACTTCTAGGCCAGCAGGAGGGCGAAAAGACTCGGAAACCACGCTTGTCCATTGTGCGGAAAGCAGGAAAGGCGAAATCAACCCCCGGGAAATCACGTGTTAAGAAACGTTCGCAAAGGGCATCACATTAGACAACCCATTATTCACCGTCCTTCGTGCCCACAGACTGAATGGCGAAGGCCGCTGAGTCAAACCCAGGGGCCAAGTGCGCCTGAACCGAGGCCAGCACGCGATGAGAATTGTCGCCGGAATATCGATGAGCCACGTACTCCAACAAATTTGACCCCCTCCACCATCACGATGACCACGATGACATCCGATACCTACGTGACGCAGGATCGAAACCAATTTACTGGAGATGGGTAACAGGAGTAAGATCCCCGGATCTTTTCAAAAGTGGCTGACCGGGCTGCAAGGATTCTGCATAATCGAGGAATGGCGAATGCGACGAAAGAGCGGAGAGAGGGACAGATGAAAATCCTATGAGAAAAACAATGCTAGCCACCATGGTGCTGGCGCTCCTCCATGCCGCACCGACGATGGCCGGGCCTAAGGAAGGGATGGAAGCTTTTCAGGCCAAAGATTACCCGACAGCGATGCAGGAGTGGCGCCCACTGGCCGAAGAGGGTGCGGGCTGGGCACAGTTTAACGTGGGCCTGTTGTATGTCCGGGGCTTGGGTCTACCGAAGGACTTTCGTCAAGCCGCCTCCTGGTTCCACAAAGCGGCAGCACAGGGCAATGCAGCTGCGCAAGCCACCCTAGGATTTTTGTATGACAGGGGCTGGGGTGTATCACAAGATTTTAGTCTAGCAGTCTACTGGTACCGCTTGGCAGCGGAACAGGGGGAACGCACGGCGCAGTTTAACTTGGGCGTGATGTATCATCAGGGTTGGGGAATTCCCACGGATTTTATAGAAGCCCACAACTGGTACAACCTGGCCAGCGCGGCTGGTTTTAAAGCCGGGGCGAGGTGGCGCGATCTCGTCGCTGAGCAGATGACGGATACTCAGCTTGCCTATGCGCAAAGGCTAGCCAGGGAGTGGACATCGAGGACACAATAAACCTTCACCGGGCATGAGTTGCGGTCACTCCTTGTACTCGTCCGATCCAAGCACCCATAGGAAGGAGTGGATATCGATCATATCTCGCGGCTGCATGTCGCCCAGGTCACGACGCACCGCACGGGCAAATGCGAGAAAACTCCGATAACTCACCCAAGACGGTTGAGGCTTATAGAGGAAGGCCATGCCATAATGGCGGGCTGCAGCACGCATGGCGTTCGGTTTGAGGAACACATGCGTCTTTGGCTGCGCGATGAATCCGAACACCGACACAACCGGCCAGGTCAAGACGCGCGTTTGCTTGCGTGGAAGTGCTGCGACGACCCGGCACCACTCCTCAAATTTTCGTTCGGGGCTCCCTGCACCATAGATGAAAGCAACCAGCTCTTTTGCGAATGCACGGGCGCCGGCTGAAGACTTGACGGCGTCACGGAGCGCCATTTTTTCGAAGGAGAAGAGCAGATTGGTCCGCGACTCAATCCGGATGGCGCGTGTGGCGATCTCCGTGAATTTCCCTTGCCGTAACAGCGACCGGAATGCCGAGCGACTCAATTCCGCATTCCATTGGCTGTGGGCCTTCCATTTATAGTCCCGTTCCCAGTCCAAATACTGTTCGTCCCGGAACCCTTTGGGAAAGAGCCGTAGAAATTTGCGACGACCATGCGCTGATTGAGGGCTGCGTCGCATCGAGGAAACAGGCAGTACCCGATGCTGCGTCCTGTATTCCGTCACCGTCGTTCGTGTGGTCCTGTCAGAACGCCGCATGGGTACCGTTCAGCCTTCTAGGAAGGTTTCTCCTCCGCCCGAGGGATCTTAGACGCCAGGACATCCAGCTTTTCGATGCTCGGCGGCTTGGCGAACAGCTGCGCCGCTTCCGCCTTGAGCAATGCGGCGACGCGTCCCGACAGATGAGCCTGCCTCCCCGCATCATCGGGGAATGTATCGAAGATGCCGAAGGTCGAAGGGCCCAGTTTAAGGGCATACCACGTCGTCGTAGCGGGCTCATCCTGAACAATGGCCAAGGCATTAGTGAGGAAACTTTGGACGTCCGCTTCTTTTCCCGGCTTGGCTTCCAAACGAACCCATAAACCGACCTTCACTCGGTTCTCTTTCATGTTCTTTTACCTCCTTGAGTTCTAACTCCAAGTGCAACACTGCAAGCCCTGATGGGCTACGGTGTTGCCATGCTAACGAGATCCTATAGACACATGAGTGCCGAAGAACGTGAAACCTTGAGTCTGGGGCTGGCCCGCGGTCATTCGTTGCG
>JBBRRM010000168.1:0-6905 GCA_038275915.1 Nitrospirales bacterium | reverse complement strand
CGCCGTCTGTTCACAATTGCTCATACTTGAAATAATCTGGCAGTGAGCCGCTTCCCTGGGATTTCCGCCGGCGAATTCATTCAGATGCTCGGTTCAAAGGTGTGCCCTCTGAAGAAGAGGGGTGAACACTGTATCTGCCATGATCCATCTAGGTAGTTCGAACTGAGCAATTTTGACCAGATTGCTAATCACGCTCAGGTCACAATAGGTGAATATTCTGGAGTCCCGTCCGAGTTATGGGGGTAAACAGAGAATTCTGATCCCGGCTCAGCACAGCGACGAGAACGTCAAGAGAAGTGCGGTGGGAGTGTAGAAGCTGCATGCGGTCCTAAATGTTCTTACAAGGAGGTGATATATGAGCACCATTCTACTCGTCATCCTGATACTACTCCTCGTCGGCGCTTTGCCTACTTGGCCTCATAGTGCGAACTGGGGTTACGGTCCGAGCGGCGGCCTGAGCTTAGTCGTCCTGGTCTTGGTCATTCTGTTGCTGACAGGTCGCCTGTAAGAACGGGGCGCGGCGTCGCTCAACGCACCCCGAGCGATTGTCCGTTCCCTATTGAGTCGCGCGGATTGCAACCTCCAAAGTGCGGGCATGACATGCTATCTGTGAGAGATGGTCAGCACGATGACGTGCCGCTCATTTTTCTTTCATAATGAGGCCTGGCCTTCCTAATTGAGGCTCCCCGTCAGGCCTCGTGCACCGTCCCTTCCTCAGCAATATCATCATCCTGTACGACAGGTTCTCCTATTATTCTTTGAGTTTGGGGAAGAGAGCGCACGCAGCCTTCACCGGATCATTTATTTGCATCTGAGCAATTTTGACCAGCTGGAATCAGGTGCGTGACTTAGTCTGTTATTGATGAGGCCGGTCCACTACACACAAAGGAGAATGAATATGACGAAGCTTACAATGGCATTCATCGGGATGGGGTTGGTGAGCCTCCCGTTCACCATGTATTCACATGCCGAAATGAAGGCGGACAATCCCCCGGCCATCAGCGACACCGGGTCGCAGCAGCCACGGGGTGCGACCGAGGCGGGCCAGACGGATATCACCAATACCAAAGGCCAAACAGGCGGTGTTCCAAGCAAGTACACGGTCATGCCCGTCGCCAGAGGGAAGAAGGTGGAAGTCAACAGCGAATTGATTGGCGACACGGTCAAGAATCCTAAAGGTGAGGAAATTGGTAAGTTGGAGCAGCTCATCATGGATTCTGAGACCAAGCGGATTGAGTATGCAATGATTTCGATCGGCGATACTGGCCAATTGAAAGCCTATCCCTGGAGTTCCTTCAAAGTGAACAAGGAGAAAGGAAACGTGGTCCTCAATGTGACCAAGGAACAGCTCGAGACCAAGCCGACCGATCTTTCTCCGGATATTCAGGCGCTCCAGGACCAATTGCAGACTTTGCGACAGAGTGAGTCACGCAAGGGAGTAAAAGAGGGACAAAATATGGGAGACCGCGGCGCCGCTGGCCCCATGGGGGAGACCACAAAGGGCGGAGGTGGCGCGGAACGGGCGCCGGGCAGCAGCAAGTAAATTTGGTGCCAATAGTTCGTAACTCGTATTACTAGACGAAGGAGGTTCCGTCATGAAGAAGCTTATCGGCCTGTTCGCCATCGTCATGGCCCTCGGTGCAGGAACTATCACATTGTCATATGCGGCGGATGACATGGCAACGCCCGCCTCCCAGACTGCGCTCAAGGGGGACCTGCTGAAGATCGACGGAGAGTTTTATGTGGTGAAGGATACGTCCGGCAAGGATGTCCGTCTGCATGTGGACCAGACCACGAAGCTGGATGGCGCCGCCTTTAAGGCCGGCGACAAGGTCGAGGTCCAGGCTACGGATAAGAACCACGCAGTATCCATTAAACACGCACAGCCGACGAAGTAGGTGCCGGATACGAAGGTGGCAGTTCACGCATAGATATTGGGCCAGCCTCAAGCTGGCCCAATCCGCATCGTGCACAGGGCGGGGTGTTCACCAGCGGATTCAAACAAGAGGAGGACTTGCTATGAACATGATGATGTGGAGGGGCCTCGTCAGTGCAGTGGCTCTGGCAACCGTAGGGCTCGGTATTTCTGCCTGTAACACGTCCAAAGCTACAGTCGATACGTTCGCCAAGTTCACTTCGAGCACGAGTCCGGGGGACTGGATCAATGGCGACGGCATGGTCGTGGAAAGTCAAAAGGCGCGGCTGTTTACCGCGGTGGCGTTCGAGAATCTTGAACAGGACATCGCCCGGGGGCAAGGAGAATATCTGACCTCTTTGGCCGTGCTGTTGAAAGTTCCCGCCCGGGAACAAGATGACTTTAAAACCTTCTCGCGGAACAATTATCCGCTTCTCTTCGCGTCTGACCAGCGGACGGCAGAAGGCATGCTGGCTACGCTGAAAAGCACAAAGGAAGATCAGTCGTTCGAGAGGCAATAATTGGCGAAAGCCGATGTAAGCGGTGGACAGAAAGGTCTGTCGCGAATTCGGGAAATTTTATTAGCAAAGGAGGCAACACAATGTTGTTCAAATTGTTCATTGCGGGTGGATTGATTGCCGCGGGAGCATTGTCTGTCGAGGCTGCGGATATGGAGATGCAAATCGTCGATAAGAATTGTTGGGTCGAGATATTCGACGACAGCAAGTACGATGCCGATGACCCCCATGTCAAACTACAGGGTCCCAAAGAATACGCTTCGCTAAAGAACCTCGGTGGTAAAGATTGGAACAATGATATTCAGAGTATTATTGTGGGATCGAGCGCCTCCGTGCTGGCGTATAAGGACAAGGATTTCAAGGGGCCGGAGATTGCCTTCGCTCCTGGCCAACGCGTTCCGGATCTTTCCAAACTGGACATGTCCAACGAAATTGAATCGATGAAGATTACCTGCGCTAAGTAGCCATGTGTCAGGGAACCCAGAGGATGAGCATCCTTATGCTCATCCTCTGTTCACTTGAGGCGAAACAGGCTTGCATCTAAGGCAAGGTCCATACAAGAAGGGGCCAGTGGGCGGCGATCTTCAATAGCAGGAAAAGATTGAGCGCGGAACGGGGGAGGGTCCGGTGAATCTGAGGGTCATGGTGAAACTCCTGCGCGATACCTCCACAAAATGGATGGATGACCATGCCCAACGCATGGGCGCCGCCCTCGCATTTTATACAGTCTTTTCCTTAGCACCCCTCCTCCTGATCGTCATCGCCATTGCCGGATTGGTGTTCGGACAAGAAGCGGCTGAAGGCCAAATTATCGGACAGATTCAAGGCTTCGTAGGCGAGGACAGTGCGAGGGCCATTCAAGTCATGCTTGAAAACGCCCGGAAGCCTTCGTCCGGCCTTATCGCGACCGGTCTCGCCTTCATCACACTCCTCTTCGGCGCAACCGGCGTATTTGCGCAACTTCAAGATGCGCTCAACACCATTTGGGGGGTTGAGACCAAGCCCGGGCTGGGGATCATTCAAACCCTGAAAGACAGGTTCATCTCGTTTGTGGCGGTACTGGGAAGCGGATTTTTACTGCTGGTCTCCCTGGTGTTGAGCGCGGGATTAGCTGCAGTGGGAGAGACGATGGGAGCACTGCTTCCCGCATCGGAAGCTATTCTGCAGACGATCAATTTTCTCCTCTCCTTCGTGGTGATCACCCTCCTCTTTGCGATGATTTACAAATTGATCCCGGACGTATCAAACCGATGGAAGGATGTGTGGATCGGAGCGGCCATCACCGCGCTCCTTTTCGCGATTGGCAAGAGCCTGATCGGTGTATATCTGGGTAAGAGCGATGTGGGTTTAGCCTATGGTGCGGCCGGTTCCCTCATTGTCATCTTACTGTGGGTGTATTATGCCTCTCAGATATTCCTGTTCGGAGCGGAGTTCACGGCAGTCTATGCGGCATCTCACGGCTCCCGATTGCAACCTGCCGGCCACGCCATGCCGGCGCATGAGGGGCCGGTGGCGGTTCCCGCTGTGGCCCATCTCACCCCGCGCAAGGGCCGCGTAAAGACGAAGAGCAACGGAAATGCGAAGAAGAGATCTCACCTCCAGTAACAGGGACCGGGAGTGGTAGGAACGGAGTACAGAATGGCCAAGACAGTTGCAGACATGTTGGTCGAACGCCTGATCGATTGGGGCGTCGATACTATTTTTAGTCTTCCCGGCGACGGTATCAATGGGATGTATGAAGCTCTGCGTGTTCATCAAGACGTCATTCGTCTCATCCAGGTCCGTCATGAGGAGACTGCTGCCTTCGCTGCCTGTGGCTATGCGAAGTATTCGCATAAACCCGGCGTCTGTCTCGCGACATCCGGCCCGGGCGGACTCCATCTGTTGAACGGTCTCTATGATGCCAAATGCGACGGTCAGCCCGTGCTGGCTATCACCGGCCACACATTTCACGACCTCATTGGCACGCACTATCAGCAAGATGTTTCCCTCGACAAGGTATTTATGGACGTCGCTGCGTATAACGAACGGATCATGGGACCGGCTCATGTGTACAACGTGGTCGACGAAGCCATGAAAACGGCTATCGCAAGACGTTCGGTGGCGCATATCACGGTTCCCAAGGACATCCAGAAGTGGACGTCTGAAGGGCTACGCTCTCCCACAAACATTCCAAAGCACAGCGGGAATATCTCTAGCGATGCGCGGCCGCTCCCGCCGAGGGCGCTCGTGGAACAGGCGGCAGAAATTGTGAACGCCGGATCAAAAGTGGCAATTTTGGCAGGCCAAGGCTGTTTGACCGCACGCAAGGAGATCTTAGCATTAGCTGAATTGGTGGGCGCTCCGATCGTGAAGCCTTTATTAGGGAAAGCGGTGGTGCCTGACGATAGTCCCTATACGACGGGCGGGATCGGTCTCCTTGGAACTGCACCATCGCAGGAAGTATTGGAAGATTGCGATACGCTGATCATCGCCGGCAGCAGTTTTCCCTATCTCGAATTTTATCCTAAGCCGGGTCAGGCCCGAGCGATCCAGATCGACATCGATCCAACAAGAATCGGTCTTCGCTATCCGGTAGAGGTCGGCCTCGTCGGTCAGTGCGGGGATGTGTTGCGAGCGATGCTGCCGCTCATCCGTGCGAAAAAGGACCGAAATTTCCTGGGCCGGGCACAGACAAACATGGCCCGATGGAGAACATTGATGGAAGAGCGGGGGACCCGCATGGACCTCCCGTTGAAGCCCCAGGTGGTGGTTCATCAGTTAAACCAGTTCTTGCACGACGACGCGATCATTTGCTGCGACACGGGCACCCTGACGACATGGGTTGCCCGCCATATCGATATGAAAGTCGGGATGCAGTTTTCCGCTTCCGGAACGCTGGCCTCAATGGGGAACGGTCTCCCGTATAGTATTGCTGCAGCGGTGGCCCATCCTGGCCGGCAAGTCGTCTGTATAGCCGGAGACGGGGGGCTCACCATGCTGATGGGCGAACTCGCCACGCTGGCGAAGTACAATCTGCCCGTGAAGGTCATCGTCCTGAAAAATAATGTGCTGGGCATGATTAAGTGGGAGCAGATCGCGTTTGAGGGAAATCCCCAGTTCGGCGTCCAGTTGCAGCCGATTGATTTTGAGGCGGTGGCCAAGGCTTGTGGGGTGGCGGGTTACACCGTCGATGATCCGAAATTGGTGGGAAGCGTCTTGCGTGAAGCGTTCGACCACCCGGGCCCCGCGCTCGTGCAAGCGGTTGTCGATCCGAATGAGCCGCCGCTCCCGGGCAAGATTACGACTGAACAGGCCTGGCAATTCACGAAGGCTTTGGCACGAGGGCAAAAGGATGGTTGGGAGATCATCAAGACCGTTGTGGAAAATACGATTCGAGAGGTCGTGTAAGAGCATTCCCGCGACGACTGTCTACAATCCCCACTTGAAAAGCCGACATCGCACTCTGTCGTATCCTGCGTCCTTCTCGATCACGGAGCGATAGTCCACATTCCCACCGCGAGCATCATCACGAGAGACCACGAGACTGAGTAAGCGGACCCTCTCCGGCAGTCGTGTTCTCGCCGGTGCGTCAGCGTTTGCCTACACGAACTTCATGTAGCCGTTTTCTTGAGTGCTACATATCGTGTCGGCTCATAGCTGTATGGTTTCCCTCTCCACCGTATGGATCCTCATACGCAGGTCCCGCCTCGTAAGACGTTCAGCATTCTAAACTCTAAAATTTGCCAATCGTTCTGAGCGAAATCCTGTGGGGCATGAGAGTTGCTGCTCGATCGTGACTAATAAGATGCGCAGCATGAGGGAGGAATGTGTCATGGAACTCACAGTGCCCCTGTTTTCCGAACAGGATCGCCACGTACAACGGGGGAACCCGCGGCGGTATGTGCGAGCGGTTGTTGATTTTAAGATGATCACGACGGATAAGGCAGGACTCGCCAGTGGGCAGGACATCGACATCACGACAAGGGGGTGCGGACTACGTCTTACGAAACCCCTCAAGCGTGGCCAATACCTCCCGCTCAAGGTGTCTCCCGACAACGGAACCGCCGCGGTGCAATGTGATCTTGTTCAGGTACAGTGGGTCGAAGAGGAGCGGGCTGGTGTCGCCGTCCTGAGCATGTCGCTTGAGAATGAACGTCGCCTGCACCAACTCTGCGGCGATCGGCTGAGAAGAGAAACGAACAAGGTGCCAGGAATCATTCGGCGGCGCGTAGCGGGCCTCCTCTTTCCTCACCCTCCTCGCACCTCACACAGCTCTCGCTAGGATGAATCGGGCCTCATTGATGCACAAAGCGCGCAATAGACCTGCTGGAATGCCTTACGCATCCTCATCGCAACTGCTACGGCCATCGGCAAGGTGAAATGAGTTGGAATCCATCCGCGACATCTTTCCAAGGTGCGTGATGATTTCGGAACAGGGTAAGGGTGTACCATCCTAAGATTTAGCATCGTGCTAGTCATCAGCCTCATGG
>JBBRRM010000167.1:0-6931 GCA_038275915.1 Nitrospirales bacterium | reverse complement strand
GTATTCATCTGATCGGTCTCTTTCCTCAGGATAAGGGTCTGTCCGTCGGCGGCAATCGAATTCCCGGGACGGATGTGCAGGGAACGATCGGCGCGGGGATCAAGTTCGACATCTATCCCTGGTTTACGAAGAAGGTATTGGGAGCAGAAATTGAAACGTTCGGCCTCGGTGGGAGCGTGAGGGCCCCGAGGACAACGTCTGCTGCTGGAACCACACAGGCTCAAGGGAGCTTGGTCGCAGTCAGTACGATGTACAACCTGATGCTGCGGCATCCCGGGAACACGATTCAGCCCTATGTCGGCATCGGAGCCGGGTCTTCGACGGCATTCTTTACAACGCGAATATCCAGAGCGGGAATGTCGGCCTCACGGAACATGCAGGGAGTCTCGCATTTGCCTATCAGTTTCTAGGCGGTGTCCGTACCTTTATCACAAACCGGTTTTTTCTCTTTGGCGAGTACAAGTATTTTGTGACGAAGTACATGTGGGATAGTGAAGGAGCCGGTCATCGAAAAGTGAAGCTCGACTTCCAGACGCACCTTGTTTCCGGTGGTATCGGGTGGTCGTTCTAACCGGGTGTCTGTTCAGCCCTCCGGGGGAATGGGGATCTCCTTCTAGGCTCGCAGCATTTTCGCAATGGGCATACTCGATCAATTCTTCGTCTTTCACCCCGAGCCTTGGGAGGATCGAGATTGGGCTCGATTCACCGGCTTACCGCTCGAGGAGGTATGGTTTCACGCTGCCGATGGCGTTCGATTGTTCGGTTGGTATGTTGAAGCACCGGCAGATCGACCAGTCATACTCTGGTGCCATGGAAATGCCGGCAATATCACTCACCGTCTCGAGAATCTGAAACTCCTCTACCAGTTTGGTCTGTCGATCTTTCTCTTCGACTATCGCGGCTACGGTCGGAGTCAGGGACGGCCATCTGAAGAGGGGCTTTACCAGGATGCGCTCGGCGCACACGACTATCTCACGCGAACCAGAATGATTCGCGCCGAGCGCATGGTCCTGTTCGGGCGCTCGCTCGGCGGGGCGGTCGCAGGGGAATTGGCTGCGCAGAAGCCTGCCGCGGGATTGATCCTCGAATCGTCGTTTCCCTCGATTGAAGCGGTGGCCAAGTTCCATTATGGCGGCTTGCCGGTCCACTGGCTGCTGGGCGCAGACTTCAAATTGATCGATCGACTTCCGCATCTCTCGCT
Organism: Nitrospirales bacterium; assembly: GCA_038275915.1. Classification (GTDB taxonomy): domain Bacteria; phylum Nitrospirota; class Nitrospiria; order Nitrospirales; family Nitrospiraceae; genus Palsa-1315. The sequence continues at coordinate 5,730 of JBBRRM010000167.1, read as the reverse complement.
GCCGAAGCTGATCATTCACGGAGAGAAAGACGACATCATCCCGCTTGAATTGGGCAGGCAGGTCTTTGAAGCAGCGAAGCCACCTAAGTCTTTTTATCTCATTGAGGGTGCTGATCATAACAATACCTATCAGATCGGCGGTGCAACCTATTTCGAGCGATGGGCCGGGTTTGCTCAAACCGCCATCCGATTCTAGTCCGGGCGGAAGCGAGTCGGGCTCCTCGCGAGCGCCTTTCCGATTTGAGAAGAATAGATTGGAGATCGCCCCGGCATTTGATAGAGTGCGCGTCAATCAAGTCGGGAGCCCCCTCGGAGGAGCGGCTCGATGTCGGGCAAAGTAGATGTCTTCATGAATAATGTGGGTGAAGGAGGCCGGGTGGTGATGCTCTCTCGTCTGTTGGGATTCAGTCTGCTGGGGTGCCTGTTAATGTTTGGCACCGGCTGTGCCGGAAAGTCCCGCACCGCACAGCCTCAGGGGTTGAGCGACACGAAGCCAGTCGTGGAGCAACCTCAGGCGCCCGCTACCACCGCAGTGCATGAGACTGCATTAGATGAACTGCTCGATCCTTTTGCCAAGGCGGATGAGGGAGCCGTTGAGGAATATGACCCTTGGGAACCGATGAATGTGAAGATCTTCGAGTTCAACCGTCAGTTCGATCGATATGTGCTCAAGCCGGTCGCACAGGGGTATAACTTCGTCTTGCCGGACTGGGTGCAAATCAGTATCAGCAACTTCTATTATCACATTCGCTTCCCACCGCGCTTTCTCAATAATCTGTTTCAAGGCAAGTTCAAAGGTGCCGGCATCGAAGTGGGACGATTCCTGGTAAACAGCACGATAGGGGGTGCCGGGCTTATTGATGTGGCTAAGGATATGGACCTGCGGACGCCCGAAGAAGATACCGGTCAAACACTTGGGTTTTATGGCGTCAAGCCAGGGCCTTATCTGGTGTTGCCACTGTTTCCTCCGTTTACCGTCAGGGATTTCGCCGGTTACATTGGCGACATATTCTTGAATCCGATCAACTGGCTCGTCGCTCCGATTATCGAGGTCAACAACGTCCCCTCACTCATTGCCCATAAAAATCGGATGACGACCACCGTGCTCCAATTCGGTGTCCGAGTCGAGGAGATCGTGAACGAGCGTTCGCGTAACCTGGAGAAATATCAGGGAGTTGAGGAAGCCACGCTTGATCTCTACACCGCCGTCCGCAACGCCTATCTGCAGAGGCGTGCAAAGGCGATCCTGGAGTAGGCGAAGCCCGCTCCGTTCAGTTGGTTATGTTGGTCTGGTGTGTTCGGTGCTGAACGAATAAATTCAGATGAATCGGACAAACCAATTAAACCAACGCTTCTAGCCGAAGGGGGGAAACATATGTCGGCACGCGGGAGCTTGGGTGGTTCGCACGTGTGGGTCTGGAAGACGGAACTCCCGCAGGATGCTCAAAAAGGCTGTCCAGCAAGGCCGCAGCGGGTGAAGGCCCGAGGAGGTACAAACCGCACTTAGTGTGTGCCGTTCGCCCTTGTAAATGGTCTTGGCGAACGGAAAAACCCCTCAAGTGATTCCGGCCTCCGAGCGGCTCTCTTCGTTACGTTGAGGGTCTGAACGAGGCGAGAACGACGCTGGCGGACTTTTTCAGCATCCTACTAGTGGATTACGCCCAGTTCCCGACCAACCTTCGCAAAGGCGCCGCTGGCCAGCTCAAGCTGGGTCTGCGTGTGAGCAGCCGACATCTGCACGCGAATCCGTGCCTGACCTTCCGGCACAACCGGGTAACTGAACCCCACGGCGTAGATTCCTTCTTCTAAGAGCCGCTCTGCCATTCTGGTGGCGAGCGACGCGTCACCCAACATGATCGGAATGATGGGATGCTCACCGGGAATGAGTCGGAATCCTAGGGCGGTGAGTTGCGCGCGGAAGAAGGTCGCATTCTCACGTAGCCTGGCCCGTAATGGGTCGCCTTGGGCCACGAGGACCACGGCCCGTCGAGCCGCAGCGGCGATGACCGGGGGAAGTGAATTGGAAAACAAGTAGGGTCGCGACCGCTGCCGCAGGAGCTCGACGATTTCCCTTCGTCCGGATGTAAACCCGCCCGTTGCGCCGCCCAATGTCTTTCCCAACGTGCTGGTGACCATCTCGATCCGGTCCACGACGCCGAAATGGTCAGGCGTGCCCCGCCCGTTGTGTCCGAGCACACCGGTCGCATGACTGTCGTCCACGATCACGGCTGCATCATACCGATCCGCCAACTCGACGATCCGATCGAGTTTCGCGAGGTCGCCATCCATGGAGAAGACCCCGTCCGTCGCGATGAGGCGAAGCCGCCTGGATGCCGCGTCGCTCAGTTTGGTTTCCAGGTCTGTCATATCGGAATGTGCATAGCGGAGCCTGGTGGCCTTGCAGAGCCGGATACCATCAATGAGGCTGGCATGATTTAAGGCGTCGCTGATGACGGCGTCTTCCTCACCGAGTAACACCTCAAAGAGCCCGCCGTTGGCGTCGAAGCAGGAACTATACAGGATGGTGTCCTCGGTGCCGAGAAAGGTGCTGATCGTCTGTTCGAGTTGTACGTGGAGATTCTGTGTGCCGCAGATGAACCGGACAGAGGCCATTCCGTAGCCGTGTTCTTGCAGTCCGGCAGCAGCGGCCTGTCTGATCTCAGGGTGGTTGGCGAGCCCCAGGTAGTTGTTGGCGCAGAGATTGAGGACCTCGCCTTTCGCGACGCGAATCTCGGCCCCCTGCGGGCCGAGGATCTGCCGCTCAGATTTGTAGAGACCGGCCGCGCGGATTTCGGAAAGCCGCTCTGAAATAGTCTTCTTGAATGAGTGATAGGTCATGCTATTCAGGTGAGAGCGTGGTCGAGCGGCTGGAGGGCGTCCGGTCCTTTACGGAATCAAGACCACCTTTCCGCACCGGCCGGAATTGATCAACTCGAACCCTCGCGCGAATTCATTCATGGGAAACGTGTGGGTGATCACCGGCTTGATATTGAGTCCGGCCTGGAAGAGCCCTGCCAAGCGATACCACGTTTTGAAGAGTCGGCGGCCTGTAATACCATAGACGCGAATGCCCTTAAAAATAATATCGTTGGCGAGATCGCAATTGATCGGGCCGGTTGGAATGCCGAAGAGCGTCACGCGTCCGCCGTTCTTCACGGCACTGAAGGCGTGATGCAAGGCCGTAGGATTTCCAGACATTTCGAGCGAGGCGTCGACGCCTTCACCGGCGGTGATCTCCTGAATAGCGGCGGCGATGCGGTCCGCCGTCTCGGTTTTGGCATTGAGCAGGTAATCGACACCGACCTGTTTGGCAAGGTCCAGGCGGTACGCACTGACATCCGTGGCGATGATCATGGCGGCACCGGCCGTTCGTGCGACGGCAGCCGCGAAGAGTCCGGTCGGACCACAGCCCGTGATCAATACCGTCTGTCCCGTGAGGTCTTCGACTAAGGCGGCATCGACGGCGTTGCCGAGTGGTTCTTGGACGCAAGCGAGTTCCGGTGGAATGGTGGGTGAGGTCTTCCAAAGCACAGTTTCTGGCAAGACGACATACTCCGCGAACGATCCGTCCCTATCGACGCCGAGGATGCGGTAATTCTTGCACACATGCGCCTGTCCGGTGCGACATTGGAAGCAGTGGCCACAAGTCAGATGAGATTCCGCCGCGACATAGTCTCCCACTTTGACCAAGCTGACCTCGTCGCCGATCTCCACAACCTCGCCGCACATTTCATGACCGATAATCCGCGGGGGATGAATGCGGCTGTGTGCCCACGGATCCCAATTATAAATATGGGCATCTGTCCCGCAGAGAGATGTGGCTGTGACACGGATAACTGCATCGGTGGAGCCCGGTTTAGGATCCGGCCTGTCGGTGGCGGTCAATCCTGGTTGCGTCGATGTCTTGACGAGTGCCCGCATGGGCCCATTGTATACCAGGTGTCCGATCCCGCCTACTCGCTTCAAGAAAAAAACGGGGTTGCGCCAGGGTCTGCTAGATCGGTAGGATGCGACGTATGAAGGCTCTGCACCACCGAGTCCTTATACTGCTGGCGGGAATGTACTGTGCAGTACTCTTCTGTCCCGGCCTCAGCTCACCTGCCTTCGCTACATCACCACCACAGTCCGCAGCCTCGTCCGGCCCCACGAAGCGGTGGGCACAGTTTGAATTGAGCGAAGCGGAGTCGACGGGTGATCCGCAAACCGGCAAGCCGGTCACGCTGACGATTTTCCTTGGAGGCGTGACACCCGGTAATATTCCGGTGGTGGCGATCTGTGAATCCATTGTGTTTCATGCTCAAATGGTCACCCTTGAGCCGGATCCGGAGTCGACAGCGTTGAAAGGAACGTTGACGCTCGAACCGATCCCGATGAGTCGGACTTCTGTGCCACACAAGGCGGCGCGAGTCCAAGTGACGTTTGCTCGATCCCGCCAGGACAAACTCGAACGGTTCATGCGGCGGGTCGTCTATGTAACCATGGATCGTCCGGATCCGGCCGAAGAGAATAGTGAGTCGACGCCGGTTCGTCCCGAGGAAACGCAGAGCGAGGATATCGTCTTAGACGAGGCAAAACCGGCAGTGGAGCCGGTCTCGACCGGCGTCGTAGTCGAGGAAGATCTAGTCCCCTTTCCCTCTCCGGGAGAAGGGACGGCCTACTGGCAGCACGTGAGTCAACTCATCAGCCGGAGTTGGGCCCGCCAGGTCAGAGGAGTCCGGCGTGCGGCAAGCAGCGAAACGGTGAAGGTCCGTTTCAAGATGTTTCCCAACGGCCGCGCCCAGCTGATCGAGATTGAAAAAGGCTCCGGCGCGCGAGAAGTCGACGAAGCCGGGATTTATGCGGTGGTCAATGCCCAACCGTTCCTGCCGTTTCCCAGCGAGTTGGGCGAGGAAGCAGTGGATGTGCATGTCCGGATGCGAATCGGTAGTCGAACCAGGTCTCGCGATGTGCAGTCAGTCGGGACTCCGTCGAACAACATGTCTGATTCATCCGCCCAACCTTCAAAAAAATAAATTGTAACCCGTTCAGGCCCCGCCTGCGATACATTTGCCCAAGGAGGAGTGATTGATGCTGGAGCGGAGAAAGCAGAGCTGGCGCGTGCTCTTGTGGCTCGGAGCGATGGTATGGTTGCCGATAGCCGTCCATGCAGAACCGGCCCGGTGGAATGTGGATCCTGACCATTCGACGATCGAGTTTCGCGTCTCGCACATGGTCGTGTCGAAGACCACGGGGCGATTCATGGACTATGCCGGGTTTATTGAGATGGATGCCGAAGCCGGCACTGTGAAGGCTATTGAGGCGACGATCAAAACCGGGTCGGTGAATACGCATCACGAAAAACGGGATGCCCATTTGCGGAATGCCGACTTTTTCGACGTGGAACATTATCCGACGATGACCTTCAAGCTGAAGAGTCAGAAGAAAACCGCAGACGGCTATACGGCGGTGGGAGACCTCACGTTGCGCGGGGTGACCAAGGAAGTCATGCTAGTCGGCCACTTTAATGGTGCGACCAAAGATCCCTGGGGCAACATTCGGGCTGGCTTTAACGCGGAGGGGAAGCTCAATCGCAAGGATTTTGGTATGGTCTGGAATAAGTCGTTGGATAGCGGCGGGCTTGTCGTCGGCGACGAGGTCCAGATCAGGCTCGATATCGAATGTATCAAGGCGAAGCCCTAGGTGGATGCTGAAAAAGTCCGCCAGCGTCGTTCTCGCCTCGTTCAGACCCTC
>JBBRRM010000166.1:0-6976 GCA_038275915.1 Nitrospirales bacterium | reverse complement strand
CGTTGTTCACCACGGTCGGTTTGTTATAGAGGCCGTGCGTCGCCGGGAAAGGCGGCTTGACGCGTGGCAAGCCGCGCTTGCCTTCGAGCGACTCCAGCAAGGCTGTTTCTTCTCCGCAGATATAGGCACCGGCACCTCGGTGCACCCACACATTTACGGTGATCCCCGTGCCCATGATGTTCGTGCCGACATACCCCGCGGTCCGCGCCTCGGCGATCGCGTGTTCTAAGATCCTGGCCCCGAGTACGAACTCGCCGCGTATATAGATGTAGGCGGATTCTGCTTTGATTGCGTAGCAGGCGAGCACGATGCCTTCCAGTAGTTGATGCGGGTCGCGTTCGATAAGCTGACGATCCTTGAACGTGCCCGGCTCGCTCTCATCCGCGTTGCAACAGAGATAGCGTGGGCCCTGATAGTCTTTGGGCAAGAACCCCCATTTCACACCGGTCGGAAACCCCGCGCCGCCTCGACCTCGGAGCCCCGACTTCATCACGGTGCCGGTGACTTCCGTCGGCGGCACCTTCCCTACAATCTTGCGGAGCGCCTGGTAGCCTCCCATTCGCTCATAATCTTGAAGGCTGCCGGTATAGCCAGGCTGCAACATGTTCTTCAGCAAGATCAATTCATGCTTCGGCATTGTTCTACTCTCGTGAAGCGTCAGACATCAGAGATTTGTTTCCTGCGAGCGACGAGATACGAATTACGTTTCACTCCCTGGCTTTGCGGAGACTGGTTCCGGCCACATAAACGGGCCGGTCTTGAGCGAACAGGTCCCGTCTGTTTTCAGATCGGCCAGGATGCGGTCGAATTTTTCTTCCGTGAGCCGTTCGTAGTAGTCCTCGTTGACCTGCATCATCGGCGCGGTGCCACAGGCGGCGAGGCATTCCACCGTGCTGAGGGTAAAGAGTCCGTCGGCCGTCGTCTCGCCCGGTCCGATGCCGAGTTTCGTCTTGACCCACCCGATCACCGTATCCGACCCGACCAGCGCGCACATCAGGGACTTGCAGATCTGGAGATGAAATTTCCCCACGCGTTTGAGATTGAGCATCGTATAGAACGTGACCGTTTCATAGACTTGGGGCGGGGTCAGACGCAACAGACCTGCGATCTCCTTCATGGCCGCCTCGGACACGAAACCTTCATCCTGTTGCGCCAGGTATAGCAATGGAATCAATGCCGAGCGCTTCACCGGATAGCGTGAAAGGATGCTATCTATCTCGTCTTTGTACTTTTCTTTCAACATGCGCAACTCAATCTAAGAGCGTATGGCATATAGCCTATAGCATGAGAGTTCCGGATTGTTCTGAACCATAAGCCATTAGCCATACGCCATATGCTCTCATTCATCGGTCACATTCTCCCATCACGATGTCATAGGTCCCGAAAATCGTGATGATATCCGAAATCAAATAGCCTCGCGCCATATGATCGAAGGCGCCCATATGGACAAAGGACGGCGAGCGGATCTTCAGTCTGTAGGGACGGGCGCTGCCATCGCTCACGATGAAAAATCCCAATTCGCCCTTCGGGGCCTCCGTTGCGCAATAGGTTTCTGCCTTCGGCGGCTTGATGCCCTGCGTGTAAATAATGAAATGATGGATCAAGCTTTCCATATCGCGCATGACCAGTTCCTTGGGCGGCGGGATATATTGCGGGGCCTCGGCCATGATCGGCCCTGCCGGCAGCTGATCGAGACATTGTGCGATGATCCTGGCACTTTGCCGCATTTCCTCCATGCGGATCCAGTATCGGTCGTAGGTATCGCCGTGCTTGCCGATCGGGACTTCCCAATCGACTTTGTCGTAGACCCCATAGGGCTCGACCTTGCGGATATCGTAGGCGACGCCCGACCCTCGCAACACCGGTCCGGTGCAGCCGAAGCTGATTGCGTCTTCGGCCGAGAGGACGGCCACGTTCTTCGTGCGGCCGAGCCAGATGCGATTCGACGCGATGAGCGAGTCGTATTCCTTGACCTTCCCGGGAAAGGTCTCGAGGAACACTTTCGTTCGTTGGACCAGATCTGGGGTAAAGTCGCTGTCGACACCGCCGATGCGATAATAGTTCAGGGTCAGCCGGGCGCCGCAGAGTTTCTCGAACATATCCAGCAATATTTCGCGCTCCCGGAAGGTCCAGAAGAACACGGTCATCGCGCCGATATCGAGTGCCTGGGTGCCGAGCCAAAAGAGGTGTCCGATGATACGTTGCATCTCGGCCACAATGGTCCGGATGTATTCGGCCCGGACCGGCACGGTAATCTCGAGGAGTTTTTCCACGGCACGCACGTAGGCGTAGTTGTTGGCCATGGCACAGACATAGTCGAGCCGGTCCGTGTGCGGGATGATCTGCATGTAGGTCAGACCCTCGGACAATTTTTCGACGCCTCGATGCAGGTACCCGAGGTCGGGTGTGGCTTTCACAATCCGTTCCCCGTCCAACTCGAGCACGACACGCAACACTCCGTGGGTGCTGGGATGTTGCGGCCCCATATTCAGCAGCAATTCCTCTTTCCGGCGGGAACCAGGCAAGCCGGGCTCGGCGCGAAAGGCATTTTTCTCTTCTTCAGAGATCTCGCTTGCCGTGACGTCGAGCGGAGGTTCGTCCAATCGGGGGATGAAGTCGAACTGGCTGCGCCAGCCACGTCCTTCGGTCGGGAAGTCTTTTCTCAAGGGGTATCCCTCGTCATAGTCCTCCGGCATCAAAATGCGCCGGAGATCGGGATGGCCGGAAAAGTGAATACCCATCATGTCGTACACCTCGCGCTCCAGGAATTCGGCCCCTTTCCAGACTCGGGTGACCGACGCAATCGTCGGGTCGTCTTCTGTGAGGCGGACCTTGAGGCGAAGGCGTTGGCGAAGGGGGAGGGAGTGCAAGTGATAGACGACTTCAAACCGCAGCTGGTCCTCGGGATAATCCACCGAGCAAATATCGGTGAGATGGTCAAAGACTGCGTCCGGTGCATCGCGCAAATGGTGCGCAACATCCAGCAAGCGCACGGCGGCAACGGAGATGGCAGTCTCGGCACGAGCGGCATCGAAGTGGGTCGCGAGGATCGCGTCGGGGAATTTTATCCTCAAGCTATCGAGCAGGGCTTGCATAGTTTTTCGAGAGAGACACGCGGCTTGCGAGACACACGAGGATCGTCTGTCCCGTTCGCGCTCGTCTCGCTGTTATTTTACAAAGACTTTTTCCCGCTGAATCTTTTCCTGTAATTTCAGCAATCCATCGATCAGCGCTTCCGGGCGGGGCGGGCAGCCCGGCACATAGACATCGACCGGAATAATCTGGTCGACGCCCTGGACCACCGCGTAACTATTATAGTGGTTGCCGGAGGTGGCGCAGGAGCCCATGGAAATGACATAGCGCGGTTCCGGCATCTGGTCGTAGATGCGGCGGATCACCGGGGCCATCTTGCGTGATACAGTGCCGGCGATGATCATGAGGTCGGACTGTCTTGGGGAGGCCCGAAAGACACCGGCGCCGAATCGATCCAAGTCGTACCGCGACGACACACTCGCAATCATTTCGATGGCGCAGCAAGCCAGACCGAACGTCATCGGCCACAAGGCCGACTTCCGGGACCAATTCACGACCGCGTCCAGATTGGTCGTCAGGATGTTCGCCTCAAACTGTCGTTCTAAAAAGCTCATATTTACCTCACATGCATATAGCGTATGGCGAACAGTCTATGGACCGGAGGAAACCCTGGCCTTCCTGCTACCAGCCATATGCTATAGGCCATAAGCTCTTTCCCTTCAGTCCCATTCTAACGCCCCCTTCTTCCAGGCGTACCAGAATCCGACCAATAGAATGCCGAGGAACACGAGCATTTCGACGAGTCCCAGCAGACCAAGCGACTGAAACCGGACGGCCCAAGGGATCATGAAAATAATCTCGATATCGAAAATGACAAACAGCATCGCAATGATGTAGTAGCGCATCGGAAACTGGATGCGCGCGTCGGAAAATAGCGGGCTTCCGCTTTCATATGGCGCCAGCTTGGCTCGATAGGGACGACTCGGTCGGACAAACCAGCCTGCCATAAGCGAGACGGCGCCGAAGGCAATGGCAATGCCAATGAACAGAAGAATCGGGAGATAATTCAGCGGAACAGATTCACCCGCCATCATGCCCTCATTGATTCTGCCGCTTCGTTGAGTGTCAGCGCGGAACCGAAGAAAGGTTTGAACTTCAACCCGTCGAGATCAGGCTGCTCGATCCCTCGATGTTGCACCAGGATCTTGAAGGTCCGTCCCATCCCGTCCGGCTTGAGGAGATGGATGGCCGCGCCAAACTCCGGACTCTCCGGATCGAGTTGCCCGATCATCTCCTCCACTCCGAGCCCCATGAGAAAACTCATCTGATTGGTAAAGCCTGTCACGTTCAAGCCGGCGGTGGCCCCAACGGTCGCCAAACTGGTGAAATCGACATGAGCTGTCATGTCCTGTTGACCGATGCGCACATAGGGCACGTCGCCGGTCAGTTGTTGGTGGTAACAGAGGAATGTTCCGTCTTTCCGATCCGGTCCGTACAAATCCTGCGCCGTATGACCGTAGTCGATGGTCACGACGAATCCGCGATCGATCCGTTCCGCAACCTGCTCCATCCATTCCAAGGCCTGGAGATTCACCTCGGTTCGGTACGCCTCCGGCCAGGCGGGCTTCAGCCGCTGGAGCTGTTGTTCGAGCGCGAGATTTGACAGGGGTTTGAGACATTCTTTAAAGCGCCCCTCTCGATAGTCGACGAAGACTTCCTTGGTCTGACCCCCGAGCATTTGAATGCGATGAACGGGAAAGGCATCCACGAGTTCATTGCTGAAGAATAGGCCGGTCACGCTCTGGGGAGCGAGGGCGTCCATTCCTTCAAGCCAGGTCACAAGTCCTGGCTGATTCAGCCAAGGGGCCAGATGTTGCCGCTGGAGTGCCTGCATCGCGGGGCTTCGTTCGATGAGGACATAGCGAATACGCGAGGCGAAATCATCCTGCTGGGCCTGAAGCTCCGCCAGGCAATCTCGAGCTAACAAGCCTTTACCTGCGCCCATTTCGACGATCGTGAAGGGGGTAGGCCGGCTCAATAATTCATCCATTTGCCTGGCCTGCGCGGCAATGGCGCGGCCGAGAATCGGGTGCACATCCGAGCTGGTGTAAAAATCGCCGGACCAGCCGATAGGTTCATGGTCCACCCCGTCCGGTTGGCGCATGTAATAGCCGTATTGAGGGTGATAGAGCGCCAGTTCCATGAAGCGGACGAAGGGGATTGGTCCGTTCCGGGTGATTTCGGACGAAATGGCAGCCACGAGTTCAGGATGTCCCAACGACACAGACCGCTCCTTCGTCTTTATGAAGACAGACCGAGCCACCCGAGAAAACGGGTAGACTTTACCCGCACCTCAGGGAGGGGAAAAGAGGCGTAGATTAGCGTTCCGGTCGTCGCTAAGTCAAGGCGAGATCAGGGAGAATCTCTGACAGACGGCGCCATTTCGGCCATCGCTGGCAGGGCTGTTCTGAACAGATGGAAGAGGAGGCGGATGAGCAGCGGAGAGAGGAGCCGCTTCGGCTCACAGCACGGTTATACTCCGTGGCACTTCTTGTATTTTTTCCCGCTGCCGCAGGGGCAGGGGTCGTTACGGCCGACTTTGTCGTCGTTTCGGTGGACAGTCTGCGGTGCGACTGGTTCTTCTCCGCGATTGAGGGTGAAGGTGGGTTGGGGACGCGAGATGATGACGGGTGGTGGCGGTGGGGCTGCAGTTTGTCCCTCGTTCCGCACCGCTTGCACGTGAAAGAGCCGATCGAGCGCGTCGGACTTGATCCGTTCCATCATGCCGGCGAAGAGATCGTACCCTTCGCGCTTGTACTCGATGAGCGGATCTTTTTGCCCATAGCCGCGCAATCCGATCCCGTCGCGGAGGTGATCCATCCCCAGGAGATGGTCTTTCCAATGGTAGTCGACGACCTGGAGCATGAAGTTCTTCTCCAGGAAGCGCATCAGGTCTGAGCCCAGTTCCTGTTCTCTCCGATCATAGGCATCGCGCACCTGCGCGCGAAGGTCTTCGAGCAGTGCGTCGCGCCCCATGTCCCGGAGCGACTCGCCGCCGTCGTTCTTGCTCTGGGTGATGTCGAGACCGAACTGGCCATGCATGATTTCAGCGAGCCCTTTGATATCCCATTCCTCGGGGTATCGCTCGGCGGGGCAATAGATGTTCAGCGCGGAGTCCACCAGGCCGTCCATCATATCGCGAAGATCGTCTTTCAGATTCGTCCCGCCCAAGACGGCACGGCGGTGTTGGTAGATCACCTCGCGCTGCTTGTTCATGACGTCGTCATACTCCAGCAGCTGTTTCCGGATTTCGAAGTTGTGGGCTTCGACCTTCTTCTGGGCGTTGGCGATGGCCCTGGTGACCATACCGTGCTCGATAGGGACGCCTTCTTCCATACCGAGCTTGAGCATCAGTTGGGAGACCCGCTCCGAGGCGAAGATACGCATCAGATCGTCTTCCAACGACAGGTAGAATCTCGACGAACCAGGGTCGCCCTGACGACCGGCGCGGCCTCGAAGCTGGTTATCGATGCGGCGGCTTTCGTGGCGCTCGGTTCCGAGAATATGGAGTCCGCCGGCCGCAATGACTGCTTGCTTGTCCTTCTCGCAGTCGGCCCGAATCTCTTCGAAGATCTCGAGTTTGCGTGCATCCGGCAGGTTCTCTTCCCGGTACAGAATCTGTTTGAACATGAAGTCGGGATTACCGCCGAGGAGAATGTCGGTGCCACGGCCCGCCATGTTCGTCGCGATGGTGACGGCGCCCTTGCGTCCGGCCTGAGCGATGATTTCGGCTTCGCGCTCATGCTGCTTGGCATTGAGGACGTTGTGTTTGAGGCCGTTCCGGCTCAAGAAGCCGGCGAGGCGCTCGGATTTTTCGATGGAGATCGTGCCGACCAGGACTGGCTGGCCGCGCTCGTGGCATTCCTTGATCTCTTCGACGATC
>JBBRRM010000165.1:0-7011 GCA_038275915.1 Nitrospirales bacterium | reverse complement strand
GGGGAGGAACAGATTGTCGCGTCAGGCCGGGTCCTCTAATGGGCATCGGTCTTTGAAGCCTGTGGTCGTTTCATGCCACCACCGGATTTCTTGTTCCCCAAGCTTCCAGCATAGATAGACCACCCGACCGTCACGCAGATGGGGGAAATCACAGAGACCGAGGTCTAGGTCCTTTACCAGAATGCCCTGTTCCTGAATTGCCTGAAGATTCGTACTGACTTGCTGGAGACCCGAGATATACAGGTGTCCAACGGTACTCCCTCCACCATATTCAGCCTGGGCGCTGGCTTTCTTAATATCTTCTTTCGTACGAGCCAAGACGGCTTTGGCTTGCTGAATCGATGTCAACTTTGAATTAAGTTGAGGGATGAGGTGATTGGCCTCGGACAAGGTAAATATTCTCTCGTGCTGTTCGTGTTCGTCGTCGTGTGCCATCATGTGACCTCGCGAAGCCCTTCATTTAGCACACCGCTCTTTTGCGCTGCAACCGCAAGAGTTGAAGTAAATTGTTTCCTTTGGAAAGAGGCGGATCCGGCTAAGAGGGATGGTCCCATGAAAAGAAGGATATCCCTGTTGACAAGGAGCGCCACTAGCGCTATTATTTCATCAGTATCTCAGCTCGACTCAAGTTTATCTCCACACACACAAGACTTCCGGGGCGCATCTCGACATACGCTACAAATGCTCAGGGGAATAGAGGCGAGTCAGCTCGGCATGAGTTCCGGCTTGCAACAATATCCACAGTCATGAGGCAGAGTCCGTACCCTGATAGCGACGGGCACAAATAGGTAAGTCCTTCACGGGTCATCCTCATTTAGCTGATACACACGACACAATCACCAGCGCATTACCATTCATTCATTCCGTGGACAATTTCCCATGTTTCACCACGTGCGATTGCTGCTTATGATGCAGCCGGAGGCTTGAGAGGATACTCATGACACAAACGAAGGGGGAGGTTATGCATCTGGCGGAGCTGAAGCAGAAGTCCATCGCCGATCTCAATGAGGTGGCGCGCGATCTAAAGATCGATGGCGCGGCCAATCTGCGAAAGCAGGAATTGATTTTTGCGATTCTGCAGGCACAGACCGCGAACAATGGTGTTGTCTTCGGTGAAGGCGTGCTCGAAACACTCCCTGATGGGTTCGGATTCTTGCGCGCTCCCGATTCAAATTATCTTCCTGGCCCCGACGACATCTATATCTCTCCCTCTCAAATCCGGCGTTTCAATCTGCGTACCGGCGATATTGTTTCCGGGCAGATCCGGCCGCCAAAGGAAAGTGAACGCTACTTTGCGTTGCTCAAGGTCGAGAAGGTCAATTACGAAGATCCTGAAGTGTCTCGCGACAAGATCCTGTTCGATAACCTGACGCCACTCTATCCGGAAGAGCGTCTGGTCCTTGAATTTGACCGTGAAGAATATTGTACTCGCGTGATGGATCTCACAACCCCGATCGGCAAAGGCCAGCGTGGTTTGATTGTCGCAGCTCCTCGAACAGGGAAAACGATGTTGCTGCAGGCCATTGCCCGGGCCATTCTTAAAAATCACAAGGAAGTGACCTTGATTGTGCTGCTCATCGATGAGCGGCCCGAAGAAGTCACCGACTGGCAGCGGCAGGTGAAGGCTGAAGTTATCAGTTCCACTTTTGATGAGCCGGCCCAGCGCCATGCCCAAGTGGCTGAAATGGTGCTTGAAAAGGCCAAGCGGTTGGTCGAACATAAAAAAGATGTCGTCGTGCTGCTGGACAGTATTACGCGTCTGGCGCGGGCCTACAATACGATTGCGCCGCCAAGCGGCAAGGTGTTATCGGGAGGATTGGACTCGAATGCGCTCCAGCGGCCGAAACGGTTCTTTGGGGCAGCACGCAACATTGAAAACGGCGGTAGTCTCACTATTATGGCAACAGCGCTTGTTGACACCGGTAGTAGGATGGATGACGTGATTTTCGAAGAGTTCAAAGGGACCGGCAACATGGATGTCCATCTTGATCGCCGTCTGGCCGACAAGCGACTCTTCCCAGCCATCGATATCAGCCAGTCTGGAACGAGAAAAGAAGAACTGTTGGTGGACAAAGATCGTCTCAACAAGATGTGGATCCTGCGCAAGGTGTTGAGCCCGCTTGGAACGATGGAAGCCATGGAGTTTCTGATGGACAAGCTGCATGGCACCAAGACCAATCAGGAATTTTTGCAGTCGATGAATCGATAACGTACGACTTGTATCTGGTCGCCGAGACGGAGTAGAGTATTGGGCCTTCGAATGGGCGAAGGTCGATGATTGTGATGTCAGGGGAGTAGGAATTATGAAGAAGGGTATTCATCCCGTGTATCGGGAAGTCGCGGTGCATTGCGCTTGCGGCAACAAATATAAGACCCGATCGACAGGTGGCGATATTAATGTGGATATTTGCTCAAACTGCCATCCGTTTTTTACGGGGACCCAGAAGATCATTGATACCGAAGGGCGTGTGGAGAGGTTCAAGAAGAAGTACGCGAAGAAAGAAAAGTAGTTCGAGAAGAGGCCATACAAGGGACCCTGCTTCGCTGAGGGGCAGGGTCTCTTTGTTTTTGTGCGTCAGGGGCTGAGAGGGAAGGAACCAGAGGGAAGCAGGGTTATGGAAGCAGTCTTATTGAAGAAATGGGAAGTGTTAGCGACCCGATTTGATGAGCTGACGAATCAGCTCATGGACCCGTCTATGATGAGCCAACCCTCGCAGTTGCATAAGGTGAATAAGGAACGGACGGATATCGAGCCGGCGGCCAAGCTCCTTGCAACCTATCGAGAAAACGCAAGACAGTTGGAAGAAGCCGCTCAAATTCTTGCAGATCCCACGGCGGGGGTCGAGTTGCATAAGATGGCGACGGAGGAGAGCGCCACGCTCGAACGCCAGCAGCGTGAGATCGAACAGACGGCCCAAGAGCTACTCATTCCCAAAGATCCTCGAGACGAAAAGAGCCTGCTCCTCGAAGTCCGCGCCGGAACCGGTGGTGATGAGGCGGCGCTCTTTGCCGGAGCATTGTTCCGCATGTATACCAAATACGCGGAGATCAAAGGTTTCAAGGTCGATATGGTCGAAGCGACAGAAACCGTTGGCGGGGGCTATAAGGGAGTTGTCGCGCTGATAGAAGGCAAAGGCGCTTACAGCCACTTCAAGTTTGAGGCCGGGGTCCATCGCGTGCAGCGCGTCCCCGTCACGGAGGCAAGCGGACGGATTCACACGTCGACCGTCACAGTCGCCGTCATGCCTGAGGTGGATGAGGTCGATGTCCAAATTGATCCGATGGATCTCCGGATTGATACCTTCTGTTCATCCGGTGCCGGAGGGCAGAGTGTGAATACAACAAAATCTGCGGTGCGGATCACTCATATTCCTACTGGTGTGGTTGTGAGTTGCCAGGACGAACGGTCGCAGCTGAAGAATCGCAATAAGGCCATGCGGACCCTGCGGGCCAGAATCGTTGAGGCGGAGCGGGAGCGGCAGGACGCGGAAATTGCGCAGAATCGAAAGGCTCAAGTTGGTACGGGTGAGCGAAGCGAGAAGATTCGTACCTACAACTTTCCACAGAACCGAGTGACAGATCATCGAGTCGGCGTGACGTTGCATAAATTGGAACAGGTACTCGAGGGGGACCTCGACGAATTCGTCCAGGCGTTGAAGGCACAACGTCAGCAAGAAGTGGGAGCGGCTTAACATGGATGCGGTTGCCCCGGTTCCGCAATCAGCAGGCCAGGTGACGCTGGGTGAAGTGATTGCGGAGGCGCAACTGATGCTGGAACAGGCCGGTATCGACAGCGCAGGGCAGGAAGCATTTTGGATAGTGGAGCATGTGCTCCGTCTTCCCGCGCATCATGTTGTCACGGAACGAGATCGACTACTGTCTCACGCCGAACTGATGGTCGCGAGAAATCTGGTCGAGCGGCGTGTCGGTCGTGAGCCATTGCAATATATTCTGGGAACCCAGGAGTTTTTCGGGTTGGAATTTAATGTGAGTCCGGCGGTACTCATCCCGAGGCCCGAGACTGAACTGCTGGTGGAATATGCTGCGCTACGGATCCCCGCCGAACAACCCGCTACCGTCGTGGATGTCTGCACCGGATCCGGATGCATTGCCGTAGCGATTGCGCGCCTGAGACCTTGTGTGCAAGTGATCGCGACTGATCTATCACACCCTTCCCTCGATGTCGCCCGGCAGAACGCGTCCTCCCAAGCGGTACGTGAACGTATTACATGGTTAGAAGGTGATTTACTGAGCCCATTGGCAGGTAAGGGACTGGAAGGATGCGTTGACGTGATCGTTTCGAATCCCCCCTATGTCTCGGAGGCTGATTGGGCAACGCTGCAGCCTGAAGTGCGGCTGTTTGAACCACGAGGTGCCTTGGTAGCAGGGCCGCTGGGCACGGAGTTGCATGAACGGTTGCTGCAGGAGGCCGGTCGATACCTGTCTCCCGGCGGTGCCTTGATCATGGAAATCGGTACCGGCCAGGCTCGTGCGATACGCCGGATTGTCGACCAGATACCAGGGTGCAGATTTCACCGGCTGGTTTACGATGCGGCAGGCCTTGAGCGCGTGGTGATTGTGGAGCGGGTAGGAAGGTAGAGGCAGAGACAATGGATCGTACTGTCATCACCGGTGGGACACCGCTTCGAGGCGAGGTCCAGATCAGCGGGGCGAAGAATGCCGCGTTGCCGATCTTAGCCTCCACCATTCTTGGCGGTGGCGAGTGCGTCATTACCAATGTGCCTCGCGTGGTGGATGTCGTCACCATGGGAAAGTTGTTGGGCATCTTGGGCGCGAAGGTTCATCATGAGGAAAACTGCGCGGTCATTAACGCCGATATGATCACTTCGACCCAAGCCCCCTACGAGCTTGTGAAGACCATGCGCGCCTCCGTGCTGGTGTTGGGGCCGCTGCTGGCGCGATGGGGAGAAGCTACAGTGTCGATGCCCGGTGGCTGTGCGATTGGGTCGCGGCCGGTCAATCTCCATCTTGCAGGACTTTCCAAAATGGGTGCGGAAGTGTCCATGGAACATGGGTATATTCGCGCCAAAGCGAGGCGTCTGAGCGGAGCGCAAATCTACTGCGACACGACGACGGTCACCGGAACCGAGAATTTGATGATGGCCGCGTCGCTCGCTCAGGGAACCACGGTCATTGAAAACGCCGCCAAGGAACCGGAGATTGTGGACCTCGCAAATTTTCTCGTCAAACGCGGGGCTCGCATTGTCGGCGCCGGGTCGGATGTCATCACGATCGAAGGTGTCCGTGAGTTACGGGGGAGCGATCACGACGTCATTCCGGATCGCATCGAAGCAGGAACGTATCTCGTGGCCGGGGCCATTACGCGCGGAGCGGTGACGCTCAATCGATGCCGTCCGAATCATTTGGATGCGTTGTTGATGAAGCTACGGGAAGCGGGCGTTGGGATGGAGGTGGAGAAGGAACGGATTCACCTCAATGCGGCATCGCAGCTTAAGGGGATCGACATTCGCACATTGCCATACCCCGGGTTCCCAACCGACATGCAGGCGCAGATGGTGGCATTGATGACAGCCGCCGAGGGCACGAGTGTGATTACGGAGACGGTATTCGAGAGCCGCTTCATGCATGTCGAGGAGTTGCGACGCATGGGTGCCGAGATCAAGGTCGAAGGCAATCGGGCGGTGGTGACTGGACCGACGAAGTTAGCAGGAGCCCCGGTGATGGCCTCCGACCTTCGTGCGAGCGCAGGATTGGTCTTGGCTGGTCTTGCGGCGGAAGGTACGACGGAGATTCTCCGAGTCTACCATCTTGATCGTGGCTATGAGCGGATGGAAGAGAAGCTGCGTGGATTGGGTGCGACGATCGCCCGCCACAAAGAGGGAGCGGTTGCGGCCGAGATTCGCTAAGCATCATGCTGACAATTGCCTTGTCGAAGGGGAAAATGTTGGATCTCACACTGGCCGTCTTTCGCCGAGCGGGATTTGGATATGCCATGGGCAGGCTCTCGACCGAGAGTCGCCGGCTGGTGTTCCCCTGTCCGGAGATCGGAATGACTTTCCTGATCGTTCGGCCGACTGACGTGCCAACCTATGTTGAATATGGCGCGGCGGATGTCGGCATTGTCGGGAAAGACGTCTTGATGGAGCAGGACAGCGACGTATATGAGCCATTGGATTTAGGGTTCGGAGCGTGTAGAATCGCCGTCGCCGCGCTCGAGGGGCAGGCTTCACGCGACCGGCTGTCCTCTAAAATTCGGGTAGCGACCAAGTATCCGAAGATCACAGAGCGGTATTTCAATCAGCGCGGCGTGCCGGTCGAAATCGTCAAGTTGTACGGCTCGATTGAATTGGCGCCTTTGGTTGGTCTGGCAGATCGCATCGTCGATCTGGTTGAGACCGGCAACACGCTGAAGGCGCATCACCTCGTCGAAGTGGAATGCATCGCGCAGTCTACGGCACGGGTTATCGTCAATCGAGCGAGTTTGAAGCTGAAGCATGCGGTGGTCACAGAGCTGATCAAGAAGCTCCGGGCCGTCAGCAGCATCCCAACCGGGTCTCGAACTTCCGGTCCGCGCAAATCCTCGCGCGGGGCACGTCGAACGGTCAAACGGACGCGCAGATGAAGATTGTGGCCTCTACCGAACGGGCTTTTCTTCCCGCACTCAAGAAAGTGGCATCGCGTGCGCGCGTGCAAGGGGCTGCTGTCGAGAAGTCGGTCAGGTCGATTTTGCAAGCCGTGGAACGAGGCGGGGATAAGGCAGTCCTGCGCTATACGAAGCAGTTCGACCGCGTCTCCATGAAACCAACGGAGTTGCGCGTCACTCCGGAAGAAATCAAAGAAGCCTACTTCCACATCCGGAAAGACGAGGGCGATGCTCTCCGGTTCGCTGCCCAACGGATCACGTCGTTCCACGAACGCCAGCGGATCAAGACCTGGATGTATCAGGATAACGAGGCGACATTGGGACAGGTTGTCACACCGGTCGATGCAGTCGGGGTGTACGTACCGGGCGGCAAAGCCATCTACCCC
>JBBRRM010000164.1:0-7091 GCA_038275915.1 Nitrospirales bacterium | reverse complement strand
TGGGGGAGTCCCCCTCCGTTGAAATGCGAAGCAAGGGGTCCGGGGCAATTCTCGGCACGGTAACCACCGTTGTCATAAATCCCGGCGCGTATCCATGGTGGGGCCCTGGAGGAAATGGGTCGAAGCGAGTGTGTGCCATCGAGAGACCGGAAGCATGAAATCGTTCGGCGATCCATTTCGCTGAGCTTGTATCCTCCACTGTTCCTGTTTGGCGACCCTTGAATGAGGGACTGCTGAGCGTCGTCACATCGGCGAGCATACGTGCGCTTGACAGGTTGTCGAGCGCACGAAGCCACGCGCGATGGTTTTCTTCAGTTTGCGCGAAGCCCTGCCTTCCCAGGGTGAGCAACATGAACATGACTTCCAGGAGAGTGACGATAATAAGAGAGCGGCGAAAATTGTGCGACGAGTGGTTCATGCGGTGAGCCTTTCGAGGTGCCGCGGAACTATAGCATAGCCTGACAGGTTCGTTGCAGAGCGACTTCAGGCCAATGTACTATGCCGGTCCACCAGGATAAAGAATCGATGACAGGCTCAACGACAGAAGACCGTGTTCCGAACCGGCTGATCACCGAGGCCAGCCCCTATCTTCGGCAGCATGCGCGGAATCCGGTGGAGTGGTATCCCTGGGGCGAGGAGGCATCGGCCCGGGCGAAAGCAGAGGACAAGCCGATTCTGTTGTCGATCGGCTATGCGGCCTGTCACTGGTGCCATGTCATGGCCCATGAAAGTTTCGAAAATGCCGAGATTGCCGGGCTCATGAATCAGCACTTCATTAATGTAAAAGTCGATCGGGAAGAGCGCCCGGACCTGGATGATATCTACCAAAAGTCCGCACAGGTATTTCTGGGACGGGGTGGGGGCTGGCCTCTGACAATGTTCTTGACGCCCGATCAAGAGCCGTTTTACGGAGGGACGTATTTCCCTCCGGCGCCCCGCTACAACCTCCCGGGATTTCCGGAGGTCTTACGCGGGGTCGTGGAGGCCTATCAACATCATCGCGACGATGTCCGCAAGAATGTGGAAAAGGTGAAGACCGGATTGGTGCGGGTAGGAACGCCGCAGCCGTCGGCCGGTGCATTGACGGATCGTTTACTCGATGAGGCGGCAAAAAATCTAGGGCAGTTTTTTGACCCGGTACACGGCGGATTCGGAGAGGGACCGAAATTTCCGACTGTTCCACCACTGAGCCTATTGTTGCGGCAAACAGCCCGAACGAAGGAAGGGTCCCATCAAGAGCAAGTGCTTTTACAGCTCAAAACCATGGCAGCGGGAGGGATCTATGATCATCTTGGCGGCGGGTTCCACCGCTACTCGGTCGATGGCCAGTGGTTGATTCCCCATTTCGAGAAAATGCTCTACGACAACGCGCAGCTGGTGCGGATCTACCTCGATGGATGGCGTCTTACGAAAGAGAATCGGTTTCGTGAGGTGGTGGAAGAGACGTTGGAATATGTTCGGCGTGAACTCACCCATCCGGACGGTGCGTTCTTTGCTGCACAGGATGCCGATAGTGAGGGGCATGAGGGGGCCTACTTCGTCTGGGAGGCGAATGAGATTGCCGCGGTGCTGGGGACTGAGCTGGCTGAAGAGTTCGGGCGCCACTATGGTGTGACGGAAAGCGGAAATTTCGATGGCAAGAACGTCTTGAACCGGCTCGGAGGGATTCGGCTCGCATCCGAGGCACAGGAGGAGGTGGAGTTCCTGTTGCAGCCTGCCCGGATGAAGTTGCTTGCAGCACGAGAGGAGCGGATGAAGCCGCAACGGGATGACAACATTCTCACGAGTTGGAATGCGATGATGGTGTCCGCCTATCTCGATGCCTATCGTGCGTTCGAGGTTCCCGCCTACCTGTCGGCAGCGGAACGGGCGCTTACATTCCTGCTGGACTATGCAGTCGAGAACGGACGAGTCTATCGTACGGTCACGGGGGGCAAGGGGCGTCTGAACGGATATCTGGACGATGCAGCTTGTCTCGCCGCCGCATTGCTGGATGCGTTTGAGGCGACCTCGCACAGGTGGTATCTGGATCAAGCCAGGGAGGTGACGGACCATCTGCTGGAGCGATATTGGGACGAGGCGGCGGGTGGGTGTTTTTATACCAGCCACGACCATGAAGCCCTTCTCCATCGGATGAAATCCGGTACCGATAGCGCGATTCCCTCCGGCAACGCCATTCTCGCCTTGGTCTTACTGAGGCTCTTCTCTTTCACAAGAGAGGAGAGGTATCATGACCGGGCGGAGCAGTTGCTGCAGGTGTTCCGCAGTGTCATGGAACACAATGCCTATGGCGCCTCGGCGATGCTCTGCGCATTGGATTGGTACCTGGCGACGCCACAAGAGATTGTTGTCGTCGGGACTCGGGGCGATGCGAGGACCGAGGCGTTGCTCTCCACGGTTCATCGGCGGTATCTGCCGAACCGTGCGATCCTGGTGGTCGAAGCCGGTCGTCGTGCCGGGGAGACAGATTTACCGCTCGTCGAAGGAAAAACGAGCATAAACGGGCAGCCAACGGCGTATGTCTGTCAACGGCAGACCTGTTCGTCGCCGGTGACGGAAACGCGCCAGTTAGAGCTGTTATTGTAGGGAGGGTGCCGTGGGCGTAGGCGGGTCCAGCAAAGGATTATACGATCACCTCTATCGCCGGTTCTTCGAGAATCGGAAGGCGCACCAGGGCTATGCGTTCCAGCAGGCGCCTGGCGGAAGCGCTCCACTACCGGTCGTGACGTTTCGAGATCGCCTTCGATGGTGGACTTGGGATCGGTGGCAACGGCGGAAGGCAATCCTGGCGGCGCGCGACCGGTTCCAGCAGGACATTCTCGATATCAACAAACGGCCAAAGAAGTAAGATGAAAATCGAGAGGCAAAAGGTGAGAGATTGGAGCAGAAGCGTGAAATTTAGGCGGATGAGCGTGGTTTCCATTGTGTTGGCAGGGGCTGTGATTGCTGGCGCATGGAGCGTCTGCGTTGAGTGGTCTTATGCCATTCAGGCAGAGAGCCACACGGAAAAAGAATCCAACTTGAAAGGTCAGATCGAAGGGGGACTGTTTAATCGGTGGACTTTCGATCAGCAGAAGTCTGGCGAGGCCCCTGCCGGGTTTTCGATGCTAGGATTTGGCGAGGGGGGCGCTGCGGACTGGACGATTAAGGCGGACGCAGAGGCACCGTCAGGGGCCAATATTTTGGCCGTCGATTCGTCGTGTCAGGTCGTGACTTGTTACCGATTGATCATTGCCGATGGGTTTCAGTATGAATATCCGGACGTGTCGGTCAGGATGCGATTTCCCCTCAATGCTTCGACGGGAGTGGGAGGAGTGGCGTTTGGGGTGAAGGATGCCACGCATTTCTACGCAGTGGTGGTCGACCTTTCTTCGAAGACGCTGGAAGTGAGTCGGGTGGTGGATGGGAAGGAAACAAAACTGGGGCGTTCGTCGATTACGCCCAAGGCGATCCCCTGGCATACGCTGCGGATCCAGCGAAATACCATCATCAGCAAGGACTTCATCGAAACATTTTTTGACTCGCAGCCCGCCGTAACGGTGGAAGACCAATCGTTGGCGATTGGCCAGGTGGGACTTCTGGCTCGCGGACCATCGCTGCTGGATTTTGACAGCTTTCATGCCGTTCCACTGTTTTCTCATCGTCCGGTTTCTGCGCCCGCTGCGTATTAGATGCATGGGTGGCACCGCGCGTGATTGTGTCGTTGCTTGCATTTGACGGGGCTGAGGAGTAGAGTACCGCTCGTGTATCATCGCGAAAGGCCTGGTGGTGATAACCAGAGAGAGACAAGGCCTAAGACAGATGTTGTTTTGGTTCTTCCCGGGAATTTGATCGGAAGCCAGCCTTGAGCCGCCATGGTGTTTGCGTCTTCGGCCCATTCCTACCTCACTTTGTTCTCGAGTCCAAGACAACACATATTCTCAAAGGAGGAGCCCAATGGGTTCGAAGATCTATGTCGGGGGTTTGCCGTATTCCACAACTGAACAGCAACTGAGTGATCTGTTTGCTGTCCATGGAGCGGTGACATCATCCCGGATTATCACAGATAAGTTTACCGGCCAGTCCCGTGGATTTGGATTCGTGGAGATGTCCGCGGATGCGGAAGCGCAGGCGGCCATCACCGCATTGAATGGCACTGAGTTGGGCGGCCGCACCTTGACCGTCAACGAAGCCCGTCCCCAGGAGCCACGTTCCGGTGGTGGAGGCGGTGGCCGTGGCGGGTCCGGTGGTGACCGGTACTAAGCCGTAAGAGTGTTTCACACGTCGGGGCTGCCTATCGGCAGCCCCGCTATTTCCTTCCTAGAATTGCCCATCATTTCGATGCGTTTCCCGGCCTTTTGACTAGGCCGGACCGTGCAGTCTCAGGAAGTTTGCCCCGTACAAGGAGTCTTATGTCGACGTTTGCTGAAATGAATCTATCCCAGTCCCTTGCCCAGCGCCTGATACAGGCGGGCCTGACGACCCCCACGCCGGTACAACAGGCTGCCATTCCCTTGGCGCTGGAAGGCCGGGATATTATGGCGCAAGCCAAAACAGGGAGCGGAAAAACACTCGCGTTTTTGCTGCCGATTATCGAGCAGGTCACGCGACGGGAGGCCGCTGCCTCCGCGCCTGGCCCCTATAGTAAGTCCGGACCAGGTCACTCTTCCGGTCCAAAGTTTTTAGTGTTGGCGCCCACGCGCGAACTGGCGCTCCAGATCGAAACGGAGTTGCGCAAGTATGCCCCGACGTCCGTGACGTCTTTGTCGGTGTATGGCGGGACCCCGATCGAGCGGCAATACCGTGCGCTACAACGGCCGCCTATGGTGGTAGTCGGGACGCCAGGGCGGTTGCTCGACCTGGCAGGCTCCGGCCACTTGAAGTTGGGTGGCGTGACGTTTCTCGTGATGGACGAGGCTGATCAAATGTTGGATCGCGGGTTTCTGCGAGACATTCAACGGATCATTCGTCTCCTCCCGGCTGATCGCCAGACGCTATTGTTCTCCGCGACGTTTTCCGGAGACATTCAGACGCTCGCACAGGCAATGCAGCGCGATCCTGCTCGCATTTCTGTCGACCCAGGGATCAGCAGTCCGACCACGATCGTGCATGCCTACTATGTCGTGCCGGGAGATCAGGTCCGCACGCAACTTGTGCATACCTTGCTCCAAACCGTGAAGGGTGGGGAGCGGTCGATGGTGTTCTGCGATCAAAAATATAAGGTGCGACGCTTGGCAGCCCATTTGGGTGGAGAGCCGGCTTCGGTCGGTTCGTTGACCGGTAATCACAGCCAAGCGCAGCGGGAACGGACACTCGGTGCCTTTCGGGCCGGCCGCCTCCGTTCGCTGGTGGCGACTGATGTGGCAGCCAGAGGCCTCGATATTCAGGACGTGGCCCAGGTGATCCACTATGAATTGCCGACCAATCCGAATTCGTACGTCCATCGGACAGGGCGAACTGGTCGAGCAGAGAAGGAAGGGGCAACCTTCTTGATTCTGTCTCAGTCCGAAGAGCGAGAGTATCTTCGTATGGTGAGACAGCTGAGAATCGAGACGAAGAAACTCGCGCTGCCCGTATTTGCTGCCCTTCCTTCTCCGGCCCCTATGCCGGTCAGCGAACAGAACCCTCGGCAGCGTCCCCGCCGAAGTGCCGAACCATCCGGCAGGCGATTCCGCGAGGGTGAGAATCGAGGACCGGTTCACAGACAGGGAGCTTCGATCGGTGGATCCAGGCACCCGCGATACTAATGAAATCGTGACACCACCGGACCCTGAAAGGGGCCGGTGGTGTCTTGGGATCTGTTGCTGTCCGCCCCGCCCGCCATTGTGCGCAGTGCTGTTTTCGATGGTAAGATAACGGCCGAAAGGTCGTCCCATGCCGCCATTTCAACTCGAAGCCCCCTTCAAGCCCTGCGGAGATCAAGGCCAGGCCATTGACAAGTTGGTCGCTGGGATCACCGCTGGTCGGAAGCACCAAGCGCTGCTTGGTGTTACTGGATCCGGCAAGACCTTTACGATGGCCAATGTGGTCGCGCAGGTGCAGAAGCCCACGTTGGTTCTAGTCCATAACAAGACGCTGGCCGGTCAGCTCTATCAAGAGTTCAAACAGTTTTTCCCTCAGAACGCGGTGGAGTATTTCGTGAGCTACTACGACTACTACCAGCCGGAAGCCTATATCCCCCAAAGCAACACGTACATTGCCAAGGACGCATCCGTCAACGATGCGATCGATCAGATGCGGCATGCGGCGACGTCTGCGCTGCTCCAACGGAATGACGTGCTGATCATTTCGTCGGTCTCCTGTATCTACGGCCTGGGGTCGCCGGAGGTCTATCACGAAATGGTGGTGTTCCTCGAAGAGGGAATGGAGATTCGGCGGGAGAAGATTCTGGCAAAACTGGTCGAGATTCAATATGCCCGTAACGACATGGATTTTCACCGGGGAACCTTCCGTGCCCGGGGCGACGTCATCGAGATTTTTCCGGCTTCAAATGAAGCGCTGTCTGTGCGTATCGAGTTGTTCGGCGATGTGGTCGACGCGATTCACGAAATTGACCCGCTCACGGGAAAGTCGATCAGGAAACTTCCGAAAGTCGCAGTCTATCCGAACACGCACTATCTTATTGCGCCAGACCGGTATGAGCGGGCCATCACAGGCATCGAAGAAGAACTGGACGAACGCGTCGCCTATTTCAAGAAAC
Source organism: Nitrospirales bacterium (assembly GCA_038275915.1). Taxonomy (GTDB): domain Bacteria; phylum Nitrospirota; class Nitrospiria; order Nitrospirales; family Nitrospiraceae; genus Palsa-1315. The sequence continues at coordinate 412 of JBBRRM010000164.1, read as the reverse complement.
AGAATCAGCTCGTGGAAGCTCAGCGGATCGCACAGCGCACCAAGTTCGACCTTGAAATGATTCGAGCAATGGGGTACTGCCATGGCATCGAGAACTACTCGCGGCATCTCAGTGGCCGCGCTCCCGGGGAACAGCCTCCGACGCTCATCGACTATTTTCCCAAAGACTTTCTGCTGATCGTCGACGAATCCCATGCGACGATTCCGCAAGTGGGCGGGATGTACGAGGGCGACTTTTCGCGGAAACGCACATTGGTCGAGTACGGATTCCGGTTGCCCTCGGCCATCGATAACCGGCCGCTCAAGTTTGCAGAATTCGAGCGTTGTCTTACACAGGTGGTGTACGTCTCCGCAACGCCAGGACCCTATGAACTGGGGCATGCGGTGGGAGAGGTCGTTGAGCAGATCCTTCG
>JBBRRM010000163.1:0-7109 GCA_038275915.1 Nitrospirales bacterium | reverse complement strand
CAGGTGAATGGGACGGTCACCAAGATCCAATCCGGCGTGATTTATGTGAAGACGCCGAACGGACAATACACCATCAGCGCGAAGACCGCCCCTGCCGATGCGGCGGTCGGTGATGAGGTGTCGCTATGGATCAATGAAGAGAATATGGTCATCGACCATCATGGAAAAGACAAGAACAAGAAGGGAAATCACCGTCTGATTTCCGGCAAGTTGATCTACGCTGGTAAGACCAAGAATGAAATCAAACTTCAGACTCCAGAGGGCGAAAAAGTGTTCCCGCTTGGGCGGATGGAAGTGAAGACCAAGCCGATCGAGGAAGGTTCGCCAATTGTGGTGGAGCTGAATGAGGAAGGGACTGTGGTCGATCTCCGGAAGGCTCAATAACCAGGTCAGGCGATTGACTCCGTCTGTGAAGGGGGCCATCTGTCTTCGCGACGATGGCTCCCTGTAGTCTGTCAGGAAGAGACCATTCGAGTCCGCATCCTATTGATATGGATCGTTGATACAGGAGGAACCGATGAAACGCACAGCGCCGGCAAAGTGGCAGGGAGATTTGAAGAGCGGCAAAGGGACGGTCTCGACAGAAAGCGGGGTCTTGTCACAGACTCAGTATTCGTTCGGAACCAGGTTTGCGAACGGCAAAGGGACGAATCCGGAAGAGCTGATCGCCGCCGCGCATGCTGGTTGCTTCACCATGGCGCTGTCGGCGCAGTTGGGGGAGGCGGGATTGGTGGCTGAGAAGCTGGAGACGACTGCCACCGTCACCTTCGACAAACTGGAAGCCGGGTGGACCGTGACGCAGATCCATTTGGAGGTGCGAGGCCACATTCCAAAGTCGGATGCGGCAGCATGGGAGAAGGCGACTCAAGCGGCCAAGACCGGCTGCCCCATCTCGCGCCTGCTGAACACGACGATCACGATGGACGCGAAGCTGGAAGCGTGATCGTCAGCCACCGATCGACCGAAAAGCTCTCTTGAGCCGTCGCTGGCCGATGGGCCATACTAAACGTCCATGGATAGTCATTCCGCATCTCCCTGTGAAACCCTAGGGGAGCGATATCAAGCCTTGCTGGAGGTGGCGCAGGCGATCTCCGCACAGCGCGATATACACGAACTCTTTCGAGATCTCGCCCAGCGTCTTCCTCGCGTGGTACACGTCAATTTTGTCACGTTGTCCTTACACGATCCGGTAAGGAACATCATGCGCTTGCACACGATTCAAGCCAACGTACCGGCCGATCTCGTGGGTGGCCATGAGGAGCCGGTGGAGGAAACTCCGGCGGGATCTGTATGGCAAACGCAGCAACCCATTATCGTGCCGGATCTGGCTGAAGAACATCGATGGCCAACAGTGACTCAACGGATGAGGGAGGACGGCACGCAATCATTTTGCGCTGTTCCTTTGACCACGGCGGTTCGCCGGCTGGGAGCCATGGGATTTTCGAGCCTGATGAAAGGCGCCTATCGCGAAACGGACATGGAATTTCTCCAGCAGGTCGGCAACCAAGTTGCCGTGGCCGTGGACAATGTCCTCCACTATCAGGATCTGACGTGCGATCGTGACCGGCTGCATCTCCTCCTCGAGGTATCCGAATCCATTGCCTCACACCACGATCTCACAGGATTGTTTCAAGACCTGGCGAAGCGTCTTCCGGTCGTGGCCCCCTTCGACTTCATCGGGCTCGTGCTGCATGACCCCCTAAAGAATGTAATGAAAGTCCACGTATTGGAAACCGCCGCCGCTCACCGCCTCACCCACCGGCTGAATGGACTCGAACTTCCGATTGAAGAATCTGCAAGCGGCTGGGTATGGACTCATCAGCAACCGTTGAACATTCCTTCCCTTTCCGCCGAAACCCGCTTCACGATGGGGATGGAGGTCTTGAAAGAAATAGGTGTTGAGTCCCTCTGCTTATTTCCGCTGACGACGGCCATGCGTCGCCTCGGAGCAATCGGGTTCGGCAGCCTGAAACGGTCCGCCTTCAGCGCCGCCGATGCAAATTTCCTCCAACAAGTCGCCGATCAGATCGCGGTCGCAGTCGGGAGCACCCTGAACTACGAACAAGCGCAGGAAGCCCAGCGGCAACTTGCACGAGAACGCGATCATCTCCAATTCTTGCTGGAGGTCAACAATGCGATGGTGGCCACGCTCGACTTGAAACAGCTGCTCCAAGCCATCGCCACGTCGCTCCGCCGCGTGATCCCGCATGAACGGACGGCGCTGCTGGTGTATGAGCCGGATCGGGAACAATTTCGGCTGCATACATTGGAGTTCGAGCAGAGCAAGGGTCTGCGTCCTGAAGGCGACGTCACTTCCGTGGAAGGTTCTCCGGCCGGAGTCGTCTTGCGCTCTCGCAATCCTGCGCACTTCACCAAAGCCGATCTGCAGGAGCTTCGCTCCGAGGTCGCAGATCATCTCCTTGCTGAAGGCATCCAATCCATTTACTGCATCCCGCTCCTCTCCCACGACCGTGCGTTGGGAGTGCTGACCATCAGCAGTCTGACTGAGAATACATTCGCCTCAGAGGACATGGCGCTCTTCAGCGAGGCCGCCAAGCAAATCTCACTGGCCGTAGAGAACGCGCTGGTCTATGGGGAGCTTACGAAGTTGAAGGAGAAGCTCTCGGAGGAAAAGCTGTATCTCGAAGAAGAGATTCAACCGGAGTACAACTTCGAGGAAATCGTGGGTGATAGCCACGCTCTCAAACGTGTGCTTAAGCAGGTCAAAACCGTCGCGGCAACCGACTCCACCGTCTTAATCCTCGGAGAAACGGGTAGCGGAAAGGAACTGGTCGCTCGAGCCCTTCACAATCTCGGCGATCGGCGCGAGCGGACGTTCGTCAAGCTCAATTGCGCGGCCATTCCGACCGGCCTGCTCGAGAGCGAACTCTTCGGACATGAAAAAGGCGCGTTCACTGGGGCGATCGCCACCAAGATCGGCCGGTTTGAATTGGCCGACCGCGGGACCCTGTTCCTCGACGAGGTCGGCGAGATCCCTTTGGAGCTCCAAGTCAAGTTGCTCCGCGTGCTTCAAGAGCAAGAATTCGAACGACTGGGAAGCACACGCACCATTCGCGTGAATGTACGCATGATCGCCGCCACCAATCGCGATCTCGGCCAGATGGTGGAGGAGCAAACCTTTCGTAGCGACCTCTATTACAGACTGAAAGTGTTTCCGGTCACCGTCCCTCCCCTGCGCGACCGGGCGGAAGATATTCCCTCGTTGGTCCGACACTTTGCGCAGAAATTCGCCCAACGAATGAAAAAGCGCATCGAGACGATCCCGTCGGAATCCATGAAAGCGCTTCAAGCCTATCACTGGCCTGGCAACGTACGAGAGCTTGAGAATTTCGTGGAGCGAGCCGTCATCCTCAGCACAGGGCAGGATCTGTTCGTGTCACTCTCCGAGTTAAAGCGGGCGCCGGGTTCTGTAAGGACCTCAGGCATCTCGACCCTCGAACAAGCTGAGCGGGAACACATTCTCAAGGTGCTGCGCGAGTCAAACTGGGCGGTGGGGGGTGTTGCTGGTGCAGCGGCCAGGCTGGGTATGAAGCGAACCACCCTCCAATCCAAGATGCAGAAGCTTGGCATTACTCGCCCTAACTAGTGCCCAGTAGGTCGAGGGACGCCGAGATCTCGGCGTTGAATAGTTTGGCAGGCTTCTTTCCTTTCGACTGATATCCCCCCGACCCTTCAAGAATCCTTCGTTCTCAACCTCAGACCTTTTGGCAAATTGTACCGGCCTGTGGATTCATGAAATCGGGATCGGCATCTCATTCCTGCCGGCCTTTGCCCCATGCTACTTTCGACTGCGACTTCATGATCGGATCTTCGATTGAATTCGTACGTCACCATAATCATTGGCTTGTTTAATCGGAACCTTCATACATGCGCCGATATATCGGCATATGCCGACAGAATGGCAGGCGGGTCCCGGCACCGGTCCCGATCATGGTTCATGTCGTGATGGTACGTATCGATAATTTGTCTAATCGAACAAAAGCTTAGTAATCGAACGACATTCTTCGTGTCATCTGGAATGGTCATTGCTGTCTATTCAGGATGGAAGGTCAATGAGAACAAGCTCGGGTTCGAGCAGAACGGTAGGTGCGTGATGAACGAGACACTCCCATTTTTGATGCAATACGGCGCGCTGGTGCTCTTCGCCATCGTCTTTATCGAGCAGATCGGCTTGCCGTTCCCTGCTTTTCCTGTCCTCATCGCGGCGGGAGCACTGGCGGGAGCCGGACATATGAATCCCTGGGTTGCCGTCGGTACCACAATCCTCGCGGCTCTTGCCGCGGACTGGATCTGGTATGTGCTGGGACGACGACGGGGTCGACGAATTCTCGATTGGCTCTGCCGCATTGCGCTTGAGCCTGGTTCCTGTGTGAGGAGAACCGAGGATTTTTTTCTCAAGCATGGCGCGCATGCCCTCGTGTTCGCGAAGTTCATTCCAGGGCTGAGCACAATTGCTCCTCCCCTCGCTGGTATTGTTGGATTGGGAGCCCCTCTCTTCCTGCTCTATGACGGGCTCGGTGCGGTGGTCTGGGCCGGATCGGGCCTGGGGATCGGCTATGCGTTCAGCGATCACATCGAGCAGGCTTTTGCCCACGGAGGTCAGGTGGTTCCGCTCGCGACGATCAGCGGACTCGCTGCGCTTGTCCTGTACATCTTGTACAAGGCCCTGTCCCGTCGGCGGCAACTCCGTGCAGTCCCTCGTATGACGGTGGAAGAACTGACCGACAGACTCAAAACCGACGAGCCGCCGCTGTTGATCGATGTACGACCTCTCGCACGTGCGGAGGCAGAACCGGGTATTCCAAGCGCATTGCTGATGTCGTTAGACGAATTGGCTCGCCGCCACGACGAACTGCCACGCCATCGCGATCTGGTCGTGTACTGCGGCTGCCCTGAGGATGTGGCGAGCGCCCAAGGAACGCTCCTTCTGCACAGGAAAGGATTTACGCGCGTCTGGCCCCTTGCCGGCGGCATTGAGGCTTGGCGTTCACTCGCCGTGGACCGCGGAGGAGCCATGAGGTCTACTGAGGGTCACACTGTTGCCGCTTGATGGGTCGAGCGTCAGGCGGAAGCATTACCGCGAAGCAACTGCAGAGGATCACCATGAATGTGACAGGAAAGGAGTGAGGATTATGGGTAGGCTGAACGGAAAAGTGGCAATCGTCACCGGGGCCTCAAACGGCATCGGACGTGCCATTGCGGAACGTCTTGCGCATGATGGGGCCACAGTAGTGGTGAACTACAGTAAGAGCGCTGAGAGCGCCAAACAGGTCGTCAACAATATTGAGGCCGGCGGCGGCAAGGCTGTGGCTGTTCACGCCGATGTGAGCCAAGCCATCGAGGCTCGCCGGCTGGTGAAGGACACGGTCGTCACACTCGGCCGACTCGATATTCTGGTGAATAATGCTGGAATGTTCATGTACAAGCCCCTGATCGAGACGACCGAGGAAGAGTTCGACAGCATGTTTGCCCTTAATACCAAGGGACCGTATTTTGCCCTGCAGGAAGCCGCCAAGGTCATCAGTGAAGGCGGACGTATCGTGAACATTTCTACCGATGGCACCCATAGCGGTTTTGCCGGGGCCACCGCTTACCTCGGCAGCAAGGGGGCTCTCGAACAGTTCACGAAAGGGTTGGCCCATGAGCTGGCGCCTAAAGGGATCACCGTCAACACGGTTTCCCCCGGGTACACCAACACGGCCATGCTCCCGGCCGATCCCACCTTCCGACAGATTGGCGAGGAGGCTTCGCCGCTCAAGCGGCTCGGCACGCCGAAGGATATTGCCGACATCGTGGCGTTCGTGGTGAGCGAAGAGGCGCGGTGGCTGACGGGGCAGAATGTCCACGCTGGCGGGGGCGTGGTGATGTGAACGATTGATGAAGGAGATGTCGGGATAGGTTGATGATTGTGCGTCGCACAGGAGGCGTTGATGCAGGACATGGCAAGAGTCGCGGAGGTCGCTCCGGATCACTATTCGATTTCGATCTATGTTCCTGAATTCAACCTCCGGTTCAACCATTTCTTGATTAAAGACGAGGAGCCGCTGCTGTTTCACACCGGCATGAAGCAAATGTTCCCTCTGGTGCGGGATGCAGTTGCCCGCGTCATCGACCCTTCTGCGCTCCGATGGATTTCGTTCAGCCATTTTGAAGCTGACGAATGTGGAGCGCTGAACGAATGGCTCGGCCTGGCGCCGCACGCTCAGACGGTGTGCGGTATGGTCGGAGCGCTGGTCAGCGTGAATGATTTCGCCATTCGTCAGGCGCGCGTGCTCGCGCAGGATGAAATCCTCAATACCGGCACATACCGCTTCCGGTTCCTCCAGACGCCGCATGTCCCGCATAACTGGGAAGCCAGTCTGCTGTTCGAAGAGGTCACGCACACGTTGCTGTGCTCGGATCTCTTCACTCATGAAGGAGACGTCGAAGCAGTGACCGGATCGGACGTGGTTGATCGTGCAAAGCGAGCGTTGATAGGAGGGCAGCAAGGGCCTTTTGCGAACCCCTACCCCTATACGCCATTGACCGTGCCCACCCTGCACAGACTAGCCGATCTTCGACCGAAGCAGTTGGCTGTTATGCATGGGTCCACCTATGTTGGAGAAGGCAGACGGGCGCTACACGACTTGGCAACCGTCATGCGGGAAGTTCTGGGACATGGCATGGAAGGCGACGAGCGTTCGCAATAATGTGGAACGAAGAAGTCATCGCAGCACATTTTGCGGGTAGTACGTCGAGTTCCTGCCGACCATTCGGCATGTGCCGGAATACCGGCAGAGCTCTATCGGCAGGCTGAATGCACTGTCAAAAAACACATAAATTTTCCAGGGGTTAGGTCACTCTCGCCGCCGACATCATTGGAATGGCCCTTGCCAGATCAGGAGAGTGAGGGGAAGCGGAAAATGCTGAAGATCACCGAACAGAGGAATGAAGGGGCGGAATCAATGTCCCTCATTCTGGAAGGACGGCTGGCAGGTCCTTGGATAGAGGAACTCGATAGCTATTGGCGTCAAATGTCCAGGGGCCAACAGAGTCGCACGGTGGTCGACTTGACCGGCGTGACCTTCGTGGATACCGAAGGCAGAGCA
>JBBRRM010000162.1:0-7140 GCA_038275915.1 Nitrospirales bacterium | reverse complement strand
GGTGGTTCGTGCTCGCCGGCAAACGCGCAGAAGACTGCGTTTCCAGTTGCGCCAGGGGGAGCGATGCCTCCGGTCGAAGGCTGCACGAAGCAGGACTATGCGGTTCTCATCGTGATCGGCGTGGGCGTGGAAGACTGAACGCCGGTGGCGCATCGACGGCTTGCGCGGCGAGCCTGGCCGCTGCCGCGTTCGACGCCGCCACGAGCACGCCCGCGGCACGCCGCGTTTTCACCGAACGCGGGTGGGGTCATCGCTTGACTTTGCACTGCGCCAGCGTTGCTGCAGAACCTCCTGCCCGAGCCGTGTCAAGAAATCCGTCCGATCGGTCTCGTCATGAAGGATCGTCTGCTGGTCGTTGCCGCGAGCGGTGAGGTGCTAGAGGGCGCCAGGATATACCCACACGAAGTTGCGAACAATGAACGCGGAGTCAAGAGGGAGCGAGGTGCAAGGTCAAGCAATGACCCCATCTCCTTCCCCAATAATTTTTCCTTGCAATTGACAGGATCGAAAATATCTTGCTAGCGTGCAAAACTGTCTAATAACTGGTTAGGGGTCGAAAACGGACCGCTCTGCCGTCGACAGAACGGAAGAACTCGTGATGTGTCACTACCCCCCGTGAAACCGTCACCGTAGTGCTATGTCAGCCACTCAACCCAAAAAGATCTACCGGTACCAAGGCTTTAGCCCAATGGCAATCAAGTCACTGTGCCATGACGAGCTGTACTTCGCGAATCCGGCTGCGTTCAATGATCCTCTCGACTGCAGACCCACGGTAGAGTCGGACTCTGACAAACGTACTTTGCGTGCGATCCTAACCGAACTCATCAAACGCAGAGTCGCAGCCGAGACTCTCGGGGCATTAAGGAACGCCCGACTTAAGGGGAAAAAGGCGGAGGCACATGCCCACCGATCTGGCGAAAACGCCGCTCGCCAGGAATTGGCAAACATTGCATACAACGCGTCTAATCCAGACTTTGAGGTTAGCGAAGAGGAGGCAGAGTGCTCTCTGTTGACTTCAGAGATTCAACGTGAGCTCCTCAAGCAGTATGAGCGCGGGGTCTGTTGTTTCTCCGCAGCCGTAGACAACCCTCTTCTGTGGAGTCACTACGGCGATCAGCATCGAGGCGTTTGCATCGGCTATGGTCTCCGCTCGAGTCCCAAAGCCGATACTGCATAAGGTCGTCTACGGTGGCAGTCGAACAGTGAAGACGAGCTTGGGTGCTCGAGCGCTGCTGGAGAATGACCCCGAGGCGCGGAACCTCTTAGATCGGGATGTCTTGCTTCGAAAGGCGCCTTCATGGCGCTATGAGCGCGAATGGAGGCTCTTGGGCAACAGGGGAGCTCAGGACTCATGCCTTGAGTTAGTCGATGTGACCTTCGGACTTCGATGCCCAGAAGCGCTAAAGCACACTCTCATAAGTGCTCTCGAGCCGAGGGCCGCAACTGTGAAGTTCTTCGAGATGTACGAGCTTAACGGAAGCTTCAAGTTGAAACGCGCAGAGGTCGAAACTGACGAGTTGCGCACCTACTTCCCAAATACTGCGAAGTCTGGCTTAGAGATTTTCGGCCCGGCTAGCTCGGACTGACGAATCATGCTCTATTTGATCGCCACCAGAATGGTTGTCAAGAAAGCGCCGGCTAACCCGCGCATGAACCGGGCGTGCTCTGGCGGGCTTCGCCCACCTCCGTATGCCGGTTATGCGCAACGTTAGCCGGCGAATGGCCGCTTCTGGCCGGTAGCGGCCATCTCGGGACAAGAGCCATCTGGCATCCAATGCCGCACTATGTATTATCTGGTTCCCTATAAGAAGATCCCTATTGTCTTGCGATGCTAAAAAGACCCGTACGGCATCCTGCCCGGATTGGGACCTAAGTCCAAGTGATTTATTCTCGGTTCGCCTCTGAGTCGTATTTACGCAGTGGCCTGGCTTGGTCCTCACCTGCGCACGTCGAACGACCACCGCTCCATCGTGGGGGTTCCGTGAGCAGGGGGGACCGAGCCAGGCCTCTCTTACCTTCCCTCCCCAAGCCGCTGAATGATAAAAAGAGGAAGGGCGTCTGTCGAACTCGCGATTGCGCGCGTCCAACGAGGGCCTTCGGAGGCCGCGCGTTGCGTGAGCAGGAGAGTTTGGCAGACGCCCTTCCGGATCTTCTTTTCGACTATTTTACTTCCCGAATGCTTTTTTCAGCAGCGGCTCTATTTCGCCCTTGGCTGCCATCGGATCAAGAATATCGGTGTCGCCGTAAAACTGCCCGTCGATGAACACCTTGGGGAGTGTCGGCCAGTTGGTCATTTTTGCAAGCGCCTCGCGCTTGGATGGCTGGGACAGGACATCGATGAGTTCATACGGGTACCCGTACTTGTCGAAGAACTGCATCGTCTCTTTTGTAAATCCGCACATCGGCATTTGCTTGGTGCCCTTGCCGTAGATCAAAATCTTGTGTGCTGCGACTTCCTTGTTAATTTCTTCTTGAATGGGATCTGCCATGGGTTGGCCTCCTAGGGCTATGCTTCATCTGTTGTTTTGGCGGTCAGTTCGAGAGCATGAATCCGGCCATCCTTCATCGGAGCATCCAGCGCCTGATAAACCAGTCGATGCCGATCCAGCAGATTCTTCCCCGCGAAGGCTGCCGAAATCACCACCACTTTGAGATGATCCATGGTACCCGTCCGGTCCAAGACCGTGACCGCGGCATCTGGCATCATCCGGCGCAAATATTCCGTCAAAACATCCGGCGTAATCATACCCTCTCCAATCTCAATTTCATGAGAATACCTCAGCGTCCGGTCCAAACGCAATTCGGCCTCCGGCACTGCAGTCCGCGGTGTAGTGTCTTGTTACCCAACCCTATGCATCTGCAAGCCGTAGATTTCTGCATCTTTCCTCATCTGCACGAAAGGAATTTCTTCGCCGCCTGCGGCATCGTCAGCAGGTGCAGAACTCTGATTTTTCATTTTCCCCGGTGGTTGATTTCAGCACATGATGGTGGATATCCACCATCATGAATGAATTTCCAGATCTGACGACGCGTCTTTGCTGGGAAATTCCCCACCTCTTCCTAAGGCCTCATTGGCATGCGCATTGCGTTGTAGGTGAGGTAAGAGAGCGAGCCGACCATGATGCCAACACATCTCACTATCAACCAAGGAGGGGGCTATGAGTGATTTCAAGTCGGGATTCTTCATTGGGGGAGAGGCCTGCAACGGACGAGTGCTCGTCGTGGACGATGAGCCTGATATTCGGAAAGTCGTGAAGATGACTCTGCAGAAAGCCGGCTATGAAGTCCTTGAAGCGGAAAACGGCGAGAAGGCAATTGAAGTTATCAACTCTGGAGAAAATCGACTGCTCCTCGACGTCGTCATCTGTGACATCCGTATGCCAAAAATCAACGGGGCCGAAGCCATCGCCTACTTCCGGAGCAACTATCCTCATGTCCCCCTCATCGTGCTGACCGGTTTCCCGGATACCGATATGGCGACATCCTTTCTCCGGCAGGGCGTGGTAGATTATCTCGTCATGCCGGTCGAAGGCGAGAAACTCAGGTCAGCCGTCGCTCGGGCCATGGAGCAGCGGGAGCTTGCACGACTGTGACGACACGCCTTCATTCTCTCTGTGCCGAGGAGAGAGGCTTCCATCCTTCCTCTCCTCGGCAGTAGGGTCACGACCCTGCTCCACGGAGACCATCTGAATGGAAAGCTCTGACCATACCAAGGTCGCCATTCTGGGAGCAGGTCGCGGCGGCCGCGCGCTGCTGGATCTGCTACACCAAATCCCCTCCATCGAGATCATTGGCATTGCAGACCGTGATCCCGACGCACCCGGGCTGCGGCGTGCGCGTGAGCTTCAACTGCCCGTAACCACCAATGTGTCAGACCTGATCAGAGACCGTGGCGTGGGCCTGATCATGGACGTTACCGGCGACCCTGAGATGGAGACATATCTGCATGCCCATAAACCTCCCGCCGCAGACATCCTCAGTGGATCAGCCTCCCGGCTGTTGTGGAAACTGGTCCAACATGAGTCGAAGCTTGAAGCTGAGTTGCTCCAAGCCGAAAAACTTGCCGGTATCGGCTCATTTGCTGCGGGAATCGCCCATGATATCAACAACCCCCTCCAACTCATTTTAGGCCTCGCAGAAAACCTCACAGAGGAATCAGACCTGGACGCTGTTCATGAGCAAGCGCGAGACATTATTGAAGCCGTCAAACGGACCAGTGCCATCTGTCAGGACCTCACCCGCTACTCGCGGCGCGCATCCCCTCGGGAGGATGTACTGGTCTCTGTAAACGGGAGGTTGGACGAAGCACTAAAAATTGCACGCTATGCGTCCAGTTTCCACGATATCGAGATGATCAAACATTACCAATCCGGCGTCGCTGTCAAAGGCAACCCGGATGAGCTATTGCACGTTCTTGTCAACCTCATCACCAATGCGGTCCATGCCATGGAACAAGTTGGCGGCACACTGACGCTCGAGACCAGACTCCTTGACGGTCAGGTCGACGTCCGGATCTCGGATACGGGATGCGGCATTCCCCCGGAGAAAATCCCCGAAATCTTCGAGCCATTTTTTACGACGAAGGAGCCAGGCAAAGGCACGGGACTGGGACTCTATAACGTCAAAACTATCGTCAACAAAATGCACGGCATGATTGCGGTCGACAGTCAGGTCGATAAGGGAACCACCTTTACGCTGACCTTCCCAAAGATTGAGCCCGATGGCCAAGGATATCTGTCATGAATCCCATACCACCCACGTCTCGGTCCGAAACGAGGTGGGGCCTCCAACTCAAACTGATTCTATCCATGTTGCTGGTAGGAGTGGTTCCTCTCATGGTGGGGCTCGGTCTCGCCTTTTGGCAAGGCTCTCGCGAAATCCAGGTCGTCAACGGCGAAAGTTTCAAGGCTCTTGCCGAGGAAACTGCACGAAAAGTCGATCTCTTGATGTCCGATGAAGTCGCTCGCACTTCACGGATTGCGACAGACCCCTCAATTGTCCGTGACCTTGAGCAACGACGCGATGCCTTCCTGGACATGACGGAAGACGATCGCCGCCGGGCGGTGGACAGGCTCAAGGAGAGCTGGGAATCCAAAGATCCCATGGTGGTTCAAACCATCACAGGAAGCAAAACGGCAGCCCTCCTTCAAGAATATTTTGCGGGAGCCCACAGCGAAGCTGATCAACTGCTCCCGCAAGTGGTACGTGCTGCCACCAAGATGTTGTACATCACCGACATGCAGGGCAATCTGGTGGCCTCAATGAATACGATCCCTCCCTTTACCAACAGTGAGACGGCTTGGTGGAAAGGCGCGTTCCATCACGGCGTAGGCCAACTCTTCATCGAAGATGTGCATTTCGACGAGCGTGCACAGACCTATGTCATCAGCATCTCGCTTCCCATTATGGACCGCATCAGATACGGCGCGGTCGGCGTCATCCATCGCGTGATTGATGCCAAGGAGTTGATCTCCCCCTCGATCTCTCCCATCCGCTTCGGAAAGACAGGGCATGTGATGCTAATCGATCATCGTGGCATTGTCGTGAGCTGTCCCATTCTGCCGACCGGCGTCCGTCTCTCTGACGCACAGCTAATTCCCCTTGTCACCCCTCCACAACCCGGTTGGGTCAGCGCGCCAAGCGACGGCCATGGGGGGCGATCAACCTCGATCATCGGATTCGCTCCGGTACCCGAAACCAGCCGTGCCACCAATGGTGATCCGAGCAACGGATCCTGGCACACTTTCGTGTGGCAAGCGTCTGACGAACTTTTTGCACCGATTCGTCACTTCCTTACATGGATGGCTGTATTCAGTCTCGTTGCTGTCGGATTGATGACCTCACTGGGCTATCTTGCGGCCAATCGAATCGTCACACCGGTGCGCCGGTTACAAAAAGCCGCACAACTGATTGGGCGCGGTGAACTTCGACAGCCCATCGACATTCAGACCGGCGATGAGCTGCAGGATCTAGCTGACGAATTCAACCGGATGAATCGACAATTGGAAGCTGCCTTTGCAGGCCTAACCGATCAAGTGGCCATCAAGACGCAACAAGTGGAATCTCTGATCCATTCGACGGACCAGATTCTGGATGCAGTCCCGACCCCCATCATCATGGTCAATCAAGACGAACAGGTGCAGTACATCAACCGGGTCGGGCGCGACTCCTTTCAGGGAATATTGAATTCGACGCAATCGATTCCGTTGTTCGATGTCCTCCCCGTCGATGCCGCTGTACGCGAGCACTTGCGAAGAGAATTCCGACGTGTGCGGAGCGGAGAACCTGTCTCGGTGACAACCGGGGCAGAGGATGCTGCTAGCATGAACGCCGCGCGCGACCCGTTGGCCCCCGTAATGGAGATGGCAGAACCGGGCAACCGCCAGGAAATTCAGATCGGTCAGCGCCGATACCACTATCAATGGTTTCACATGGCCGGGGGGAGCCAGGGAGAGGATCGGATCGGCCTTGTCTTCAGGGATACGACCGACGACAGCCGCCTCCAAGACCAGCTCATTCAGGCGGAAAAATCAGGCAGTCTCAGAACACTCACCGCCGGAATCGGACATGAGTTGAACAATCCGCTCTTCGGGATTCTCGGACTGGGGGAGGCCATTGAAGAAGAGGGTAATCTCGAACGGATAAAGTCCTATGCCCACGATATCGTCCAGAACGGCCGTCGAATGGCCGCTATTATTCGCGATTTCACCGGCGTCACGACCCGCGAAACGTCGGACCAACGGCAACTGGTTCACCTCGAACGGGAACTCGATCAGGCCATCGCTACACTCACGGGCAGCATGGACACCTCCGGGATCGTGATCGAGCGTATATATGCAGGTGACAACTGTGTGCTCGCCCTCCCCGACCAACTCAGACAGGCCTTCACGAACTTATTGATGAACGCCATTCAAGCGATGAAGGGGCAGGGCATCTTGCGTCTCTCGACATCTCTCACTGATATATCCGTCATGACCACGATCGTGGATTCAGGGCCCGGCATTCCGAAACAGCAACTGTCAAAACTTTTCGATCCGTTCTTTACCACCAAGGGGCAAGGCGAGGGGTCCGGGCTTGGCCTGACCGTCGCTCGCCGTATCATCAAGAAATTTGGAGGGGACATTAGAATTGAGAGCCAAG
>JBBRRM010000161.1:0-7185 GCA_038275915.1 Nitrospirales bacterium | reverse complement strand
TGATTCGACCACGATGAGCGTGCCCCGCATGATCGGGTGCAATTCGCAGTGGTAGTAGTATCGACCGGGGGGCAAGGGCGCGATGACGAAACTATCATCCGGCAGGACGGCAATTGAACTAAAGGCACAAGACTCGTCTGTCAGACACCCGTCGTGCTGGATGCTGTGGGGTGAGGGGGTAGAATTCGACCATCGCACCGGAACGCCAGCCGATGCAATGGCCACCTGTGGAAGGTAGTAAGGAGCCGTCGACTCGAACGAAATCTCAACCATCGGCATCCCGGCGCCCGGAACAGCATTATTGGCCAAGGAGACCGCCGGGAAGAGCAGAATCGAGAGGACCACAAGGATCCCGTTCACAACATCAAACCGTTTCATATTCCCTCTGTTCGAATGCTCGTCCATAGCCGGTTTCATGAGCGACAGCCTACTGCCGATCCGGCTAAAGTCTCGATATCGGAATGGTTCAGATCTTATAAAGAATGTATAAAGATTGAATGGAGTAGCGTGGTCGATACCGTTGGAAGGAAGAACACGAAAGGAAGCAGAATAAAGTCTCAGATTAGGGGGCGGAATCCCGTTCGGCACAGAATCGATAACCAACACCAGGGTCGGTGATGATAAAACTCGGACGGGCAGGACTTTTCTCGATTTTTTTTCTCAATTGGCCGATGAACACGCGAAGGTATTGGGCCTGATCGACGTACGCCTGTCCCCAGACCGCTTGAAGCAGCATCCGGTGAGTGAGCACCTTGCCCGCATGCTCGATCATATATTTCAACAGATCATATTCGGTCGGCGTGAGCTTCACGGGGTGGTCGTCGAGCGTGACCTCGCGCCGATCGAAATTCACGCAGAGTCTGCCGGCGACGAACACTGGCTGGCTGCTCTGTGCGCCGGCCGCTCGTCTGAACAACGAGTGAATCCGCGCCAGAAGTTCCTCCATACCGAACGGTTTGGTCATGTAATCGTCCGCTCCCGCTTCGAGGGCTTCAACCTTGCGCGGCTCGTCCGTCATCGCCGAGAGCACGATGATCGGGACCGTAGAAGATTCGCGGATGCGGCGTACCACTTCCACTCCGCCGATGCCCGGCATGACCAGATCGAGAATGATAATGTCAGGATGCCGGCTGTGGAAGGCACCGATCGCGGCGTCGCCTGTTTCTACTGTCTCAACCGCATAGCCTTTGCTTTCGAGATTCACCTGGAGCGACCGCCGGATCTGCCGCTCATCGTCGACGACCAGAATGCGCGCCCCCTGTGTCACCATGATCTCCATGTCCTATGCATGTGTCACATCCTGATCAAAGGTCGGCACGGTTTTCATCAACGGCAATCGGAAGGAGATTGTGGTCTGTCCTCCGGCAGATCGAGCCACGATCTGTCCATCATGGGCTTCGACGAATCCTTTGCAGATCGCTAAACCTAACCCAGTTCCAGGGGTCGCAGGAACGTCCCCGGAAGAGACTCGATAGAAACGGTCGAAAATCCGCTCCAGTTCGCTGGACGGTATTCCCTCGCCTGCATTGGTCACGTTGACCTCGATGAGCTCGCCGACTACGGCTGCGCCAATGTGGATCGGCGAATCTTCAGGAGAAAACTTCAGCGCGTTATCCAATAGATTGACCAGTACCTGCTGGATTTCCACCCCATCTACATAGATAGGCGGTAAGTCCTGCGATAATTCGATCTGTAACGCTCGGCGTTCCAGCCTCTGGCCGACGCGCCGGATCGCGCCCTCAATCAATTCGTCCACGAGATGCCACTCCCGGTTGGGCTTGAGCGTGCCGGCCTCGATGCGTGACATGTCCAACAGATTGCCGACCAATCGATTCAGGTAGTCCAGTTCTTCATCGATACTCTTCAGAAACTCTTTCCGCACATGGACCGGCTGCATGGCTGGATCTTCACGCAGGTTGAACAGCATCGTCTTGATCGCGGTCAGAGGGGTTCGCAACTCATGCGAGACCGAAGACAATAACGACGACTTGACGGTATCGCTCTGCTGCAGGGCTTGCAGGGCCATGGTCTGGCTGCGCTTGAGGGCATTCTCCGCTTGAAGGAACCGCCAGGTCAGGACGGACGCCACACCCACCACCAACAGCATGCCGACGAGTTCCCAACGAATCAGCATGTGAACTCGAGATGTCGCATGGCGAGTCAGCATGACCACGGCATCGTTAGACACCTCCAGCAACTCCGTATTGTCCTTGAGCAAATCGTCGCGCATTGCGCGATGTTCAGCGACAGTAGGTAGAGTTTGCAGAAAGCGGTCCGCTTTTACGACAAACGCCTCCAAGAGGCGTTGCTGCAACAGAAGTGTGTCCCGAATTGTATCTGTCGGAGCTCCGGAAAGAACAATAGTCTCCCCCACGTCGATCCCGCCTCCCGTGCTTCCGCCACCTATTAGCACAGCGACTCGTTCCTTGAGCACCTCACGGGTCGCCTGATAGGGGCTATCGACTCCTTCCGCTGCAAGCAGAAGTTCTTTCATATGGCGTTCCAGCAACATGCGTTGCCGGCCTGCCACATCAATGACGCGAACATCTGAGAGGCGAAGATGAAGAATGGTCAGAGTGAGCGGAACGATCGATACGACAGTGATGATGAGAAGGCCAACGATGCCGGCCAGTGTCCAATTGACACCCCGAACTCTCCCCGAGCGAACGGGGCCGTCGCCCATAAGCCACCTCCAGCCGCCGAGATCATAGCAAGAGACTGAGAGAATACTCCAGGCACGCAGGAAGAGCCTGAGTCAAGGGAAAGGCCCACATGGCAAACCTACAAGCTGAGAGAAACCGCGATACAATATGAACGGTAGGCGAATACTTTCTCCAAGACTGTGCTGGGGATGGTACATTTCACATCATCTCGCTTCTTGGTATAGTGAACCTCATTTGATACACATGCTCATGTTTCTGAACAGTTCGTTGCCATCGCCCATGCAAGACCCTGTCGTCCGGCACAGAGCTCACTCCTTTCCTATGCTCCTGGCTGTGCCGCTCATATTGTTGTTGGGTTCCGTCGTCTTCGCGGAAGACTTGGAAATACAGTCAGCGGAGACGGTCGCCGAACAGGCCAAACTGGCATGGGAGAGCGGCGCCATTAACCCTGCGATCGAGATCCTGGACCGGGGAATTCAAGATCATCCCGACGCGCTTCCCCTGCATAAATTACGCGGGGATATTTTCACCACATCCCGAGATCCACGAGAGGCAGTTCATGCCTATGAGACTGCCCTTGCCATGACACCAACCGCATTGGATGTCCGGTGGGCTAAGTGGAGCGTATTGGTTCGCTGGGGACAGGGAGAGGAAGCCATCGCTGAATTACGACGCATTGCGGAGATCGACAGCCAAAATCCACTGGTCCACTTGCTGTTGGCACAGGAACTCCGGAAACTCGATCGTCTTGAGGAATCGCTGGAATCCTATAAGAAGGCGATGGAACTCGTTCCGGATCTGCTCGGATGGCGATTGGCGATGGCCCGGGCGCGGTTTGATGTCCTTGACTATGAAGGCTCGGCAGCTGACATACAATACGTGTTGCAATACGTGCAGCCTGGTTCACCGCTGGAACTTCCCGCGAAAAATCAGCTCGCACAATTGTATGAATCCATGGAACGAGGCCGCCGCCATCGCACCGTGATGACGCCGGGTATCACGGAGTCACAGCTTAAGGAATGGGCATTCATTCGCGCAGAGGCATGGAGACTGTTAGAGGCAGGGAGATATCAAGAGGCCGAGCCGCTCTATCGAAGGCTGTTGGTCCTCAATCCCAAGGATTCCCTGGCCAATCACCAATTAGGCGTGGCTCTCATGCAGCTAGGTCGGTGTAAGGACGCGCTGGCCGTCTTCGGAAGAATAGCGGACCTGAATCCAAGCGACGAAGACTACGCGGATACGGTTTTCCGGATGGGCCAATGTCTCGTGGACTTGGAACAGTGGGAAGAGGCGTTCGTCCAGTTTCAAACCTTGTATGATGCAGCCGTGGAATTTGAAGGAAAGAACAAGGGGGTGGAACTCCCGCCTGATACGCGCGTGCTCGACAAACACAAACTTGCACGGTGGCTGGAGAAGGTGGCGCCCCATGTTCCGGAATTGGCCAAGCTACAGGCCGAGAATGTGACGGCTCCCATCCCCTCCTCCAACCCTGTGCCCCCCACCGTCCTAGCTGAGCAGGAACTGGCGGCAATGGCTGCAAAGCGGATGGAACCGCAGAACCCCCTGCACACACAGGCACCTCTTATGGGCAGAGATTCCGATTTCAGTTGGTTCCGCTTTGTTATTACAGCGAGCAAAGTCATCCGGGATGATTCTCCTATGGGGGCGCATGAATTTATTCCTCTGGACCCGGGGGACAGCTTTCCCACTACGCAGCCGGAGATTTATTTAGTATTTGGGCTGGTGTTGGCCTCATACGATGCCATGCCTCTCACCGCCCGCTGTTCGTTGGAATCATCCCAATTGACCGGAGAACAACCGACCATCGCGCAAGACCGCGTCATGACGACCATGAACGACCAGTCCGGCTACTTCATGCTATCCCCGCCTAAAGCCGGATGGCCCCCCGGCCTCTACAGTTGCGGCTTGTTCGCGGGTGAGACTCCATCCGCGGATACACATGTGGATGAAGTTCGATTTCGGATCATTGAGCCAACCCGTTCGTCGGAACATGCGCGTTACAGATAACAATGTATGGCAGAAATACGAGAGAACGGATCAGACAAGCATGACCCTAAGCCATGTTCTATGTATTGGGATTCGACTCGGCTGGCCAGAACCGCTGGACTCCTCGAAATACCACAAGCGCCACACAGGATGGTAACCAGATCCACGTAGCCTCGCTGACCAGAATTCGAACGCCCTGAGCGCTGAAAAAATCGCCGATACCGATTGGAGACACAAGCACCGGTCGCACGGGAAAGAAATATCTCGTCGTATCGAGGGGAGAAAAAAAGGCTACACCCAGCCCTCCATTCGTCATCGCGTCAAGCACGCCATGCGAAGCGGCACACAGAAAGAAATAGAGAAACAGACCCGTCATCACTGCCGTCGACTTCCGCCTATACCACAAAGCCACAAGGCTCACAGCCAACAGCCCTGCAAACAGGAACGAATGCGTCAGTCCACGATGGCCCCACACATCTCCGTACTGAATACCCATGGAGAAGCCGATCACGTCCAGATCCGGCATGACCGAACAGAATGCACCCAAAAATACTTCGCGACCCCTCAGCTCTTTGCTCGTAAATGCTTGCCCTAGCGTCGCCGCAACCATGGCATGAGACAATGCGGATGCCATCTATAGAGCCTCTTTTTTCCAATTCAAATTCGGCGGAACCCTGCATTCAGGAGTCAAGAAGCTTATAATTCCCAATCTCCTGCTGCCAATTGTCAAATACACGCGGAGTCTGCCCAGTTGACTCAACAAGGACAATACCGTATCACGGTAAATGCATAGTATTCGTCCGAAGAATACCCTATGACCGTATATCGAGACCGCAGATGAAATCCGTCTGTTGATTCATAAGGGGCCATAATGGCAAGTGCGCTGCTGTATGACCGCCTTCAATTCGCCTTCACTGCCACGTTTCATTATCTCTTCCCCCAACTGACGATGGGCTTGGCCCTGTTGCTTCTCTATCTCAGGAGTCGGGCCCTGTGGTCCGGCGACGAGCAGTATCATCAGGTCGCCCGGTTCTGGACGAAGATCTTCGCGGTCAGCTGTGCATTCGGCGTCGTCACCGGCATTCCATTGGAATTTCAGTTCGGGACTAACTGGGCCAAATTCTCCAACTTCGCAGGCGGGGTCATCGGGCAGACCTTGGCGATGGAAGGGGTGTTCGCCTTCTTCCTCGAATCATCCTTCCTTGGAGTCCTGTTGTTCGGCGAAAAGCGGTTCGGACTTCGGGTGCAATGGTGGGCTTCGTTCATGCTGTTTCTCGGCTCATGGCTCTCGGGCTATTTCATTCTCGCCACCAATGCATGGATGCAGCATCCGGTCGCCTATACCGTCGCCGACGACGGGAGGCTGTTCCTGAACAGCCTCTCCGGCTTACTCAACAATCCCTGGCTGTTCTGGCAGTTTGCACACAATATGACTGCCGCCGTTGTCACCTCCTCCTGCGTCATGACGGCGATCGGGGCATATTATGTGTTGTCGGGCGACCATCACACACATGCGAAAATCTTCGTACGGACAGGGGTGGTGTCCGGCGCTCTCGCCTGCGTGCTCTTGATTTTTCCTACCGGCCACGGCAATGCGAAGCAAGTCTTCGAGTATCAGCCGCTGAAGGGCGCAGCATTCGAAGGGCTATTCAAGACTGAGCGCGGGGCTGATATCGTATTGGTGGGACAGCCGAACACGGAAACCATGACGATCGACAACCCTCTGAGGGTGCCGTTTGCACTCAGCTTTCTCGTCTATCACAACCTCTGGGCCAAGGTGAAGGGGCTCGATGCGTTCCCCAAGAAGGAATGGCCCGATAACTTGCCACTACTCTATTACTCGTACCACGTCATGGCAGGGTTGGGGACGATCCTCGCGGGCATCATGGTGCTTGCGCTCTTGTGGCTCTCGCTGGGGCGCCTGTTTGCCAGCAAGCCGATGCTGTGGTTTCTCATGCTCTGCGCCCCGTTTCCCTACATTGCCACAACCGCCGGTTGGATGACGACGGAACTGGGGCGTCAGCCCTGGCTCGTATATGGTTTGCTGCGCACGGACGAAGGCACCTCGCCGCTCGTGCATTCGGGAAACGCGCTATTTACATTGCTTGGCTTTCTGGGACTCTACCTCTTACTCGGCTTGCTCTTTCTGCTGACCCTCATGGAGATCATCCGTCAGGGTCCGGCGCCCTCGGCCGATAATCCAACACAAGCCACCAAACTAACAGCCTACTAGAGATACAAGCACGATGGAAATATTTTGGTATGGGATAGTGACGTGGATGTTGGCGATGTACGTCGTCCTGGACGGGTACGACTTTGGAGTGGGCGTCCTCTATCCCTTCGTCGCGCGGACTGAGACAGAACGACGTATCGTCCTGGCCTCCATTGGACCGGTCTGGAAGGGAAATTAAGTATGGTTGGTTGCCAGCGGAGTCGTTCTCTTCTTCACATTCCCCAAAGCCTATGCCGCGGGATTCAGCGGGTTCTATCTGTCCCTCATCATGGTGTTGTGGCT
>JBBRRM010000160.1:0-7209 GCA_038275915.1 Nitrospirales bacterium | reverse complement strand
TGCTGTCGCCATACCATTCGATTTTAAAGCTTTGCGAATCCGACCCGTCTCCCTTCAGTACCCGTACTGTTTGAGTGGCCCGGCCCTTGGCGAGGGCCAACTTCTCAAAATACTGGGTGGAACGGTCAGCAGCCGAGGCCTTGTCAGCGTACCCGGCGACGCGAATTTCCTTGAGAGCGGAGGTTTTGAAGAGCGCTTTCATCCGCTTCAGCATCTCGATACCATCCGGCTTGATCATGTCACTCCCGGCATCGAAGAGCAGTCGTTCGGTCATCGCGACCGTGAGATGATCGCTGGTCCGTTGCATTCTGATGTCACCATCGAGCAATGCCGTCCCAAGCACCTGCTCTAAATCTTTCTGCACCTGTTTCAGCCGTTGCTCAGTTGTGTCCGCACATCCGAACATCAGAGTCAGGCTTATCAGTACCGCCGCAAGGAACGTCACGGTCCCTCAGTGCGCTCGGCGGCCCAGGCGACCGGTCAGCGCCAGGATGACCAAGATCAGAAGGATAAGACCGAGTCCTCCGCTGGGATAATATCCCCACTCGGCGCTGTGCGGCCAGGTGGGCAGTGCGCCAACGAGCAACAGTACCAATAGGACGATCACAATGTTATTCATCGTATGTCTCCATTCTTCGTTTTCCGGTATGCTGACTCTCATTTCTGAGCATCAATTTCTCCGTCACGTCTTCTTGTGACCGGATGGCCGTTCAGACTCCCACTGCAGCGCGGTGCGCCCGGCCTCCACCGCCTCAGTCAGGACCGCCTGTTTGTCTTTGATGAATTCGCGTCCTTTGTCCACTGCGTGGTCCAAGACTTCAGTGGCTGTCTCGGCCAACTCGTTGATGTTCTTTTCGGCACGACGCGCATACCGTTGCAACTGCGCCCGTGACTTACGGCCGGTCTGTGGCGCCAGTAACAGCGCCACCGCTGCCCCCACCAACCCGCCGCTCACAAATGCCAATCCGACCACGCCCAAGGAACAGCCACTGTCATCTCCCATGGAATGTCCCTCCCTCTTTCTCGTTGAAGATGTGTCTTCACAACCTAAGACGGGCCCCGTTTGCTGTCCCGCGGCCCTCCTTATTCCCCTCGGACTCCAGAGCTGGATCGCGAATACTCCCTTGCGAAACCAGTTTCTTCAGGAGGTTGGACAGGTCTTCTGCATGCTCTTCTTCTTGTGCCAGAATTCGCTCCAGGACATGGCGGGTCGTCGAGTCATCCGTAGAGATGTAGGCCACCATTTCGAGATAACTGTCGATCGTAATTCGTTCGGCAATCAGGTCCTCTTTAATCATGTCCAGCAAGGATTGTCCTTCGACATATTCCGAGTGGCTCCGGCTCAGGAGTCCTTCAGGGGACAGATTCGGCTCACCCCCGAGTTGGACAATGCGTTCGGCCAATTGATCGGCATGGGCCTGCTCCTCGTTGGCATGGTGCAGAAATTCAGCCTTGACGCGAAGAGCACTGCTCCCGGTAGCCATGAAGTAGTGACGCTTATACCGCAGGACGCAGACGATTTCTGTGGCGAGGGCGTCGTTCAGCATCTTGATCACCCTGTCCACTTTGCCTTTGTAGCCCGGTGTGATGGCGTCCTCCTCCAACCCTTGGCTGGCCCGATCCCGGAAGGTCTTCACATCCGTCAGACCGGTGCCGACTTTCACAGTTCGCTCATTTTTCACGATTCTCTCCTTTCGGAGTGCCACGTTTCTATTCCGTCGATCGCGAGTTGCCCCGGATTCTTTTGCTATATGGTCATGCCGTATCACGGTCTTATCGCGTCTCTTTAACCGTGAGATCGTTCTTTACGGATTTCACGCCCGGTACGGACCAGGCCATCCAGGACGCGCTGGCACTGGTCAAGAGGCTCCGAACCTCGCCCGTGAGCGACACGACTCCCGCATTGGTCTGAACGGCAATACCGGATTTCTTTAAATGCACATCTTTCGCGAGGTGTTCCTTCACATGTGTGGTAATGGCTTCATCGTTCTCTTCCACCGCTTCGTGTGCAGAAGGAGCGACCACTTCAAGATCATTCTTCACACGCTTCACACCCTCGAGCCCTTTGGCGATGTCCTCCGCCGTGAACTTTGCCGCGTCTGAATCGACTTTTCCCCGGAGCATCACGATGCCTTTCGTGGTCCTCACATCAATTTGCCGCCCTTTGACCCGCCCATCGGCTGCAAGGGAGATCTTGGTTTTTGCCGTGAGCCACGCATCGTTGAACGGGGTCTTCTCTGTGGCCTTGGCTGAGACTGTCAGCGGTGCCACTATGAGCGTGGCTCCGACAACAATCGCACTGCAAAGTGAGGCTAAATCGTGCATCTTCATGATAGGTATCTTCTCCTGGTAAAAATGAGGGGTGAGCGCACTCAACGAAACCTATCTCAGTGTCGAGCACGGGCAATGTCTCTCTTGTCCCCGCCCTGTCGTGGACCAGTATGGCTAGAAGGCCTGCATCGGTCTGGTCAATATTGCTCAGGTGGTGAGAAGGGGTTCGATTCCAGCTTGTAAGCCTCAGTCTTGCGGGGACGCGCTGTGTCGCGGGCAAGGCCAGTGTGTGCGCGATAAGCTGAGCGGGAGGTCAGAGCCGAGAGGAGAGTGGGTCGACGGCGATGAAGACGGTCGAACCGTAACTGGATTCTTACCTATGGGCTATCCTGCTGTATTCGCTGCTGCGGCCTGTATTTTCACCTCGACCGAGTGCTCCCGGCGGTCATCCACAAGAGGAATGGCGTCGCCCGGTTGCTTGATCCCATCGACAGACACGCCTGTCTCGCCGTTCCTACAGCTGTCGTCTTGTACGACGGTGATGTGATACAGCGTTTCGCGGTATCGGTAGTGCAGCGTAAATGCCTTCCAATCTGCAGGGAGGCACGGAGCAACATGCAGGGTCTCCCCTTCGCGCTGCAGACCAAGCAGCGATTCGACGATAAGCCGGTACATCCAGCCGGCCGAACCTGTGTACCATGTCCATCCACCTCGGCCGGTATGAGGCGAGAGGGCGTAGACGTCGGCCGCGACAACATATGGTTCGACTTTGTAGGTCGCGATCCCCTCCGGAGATCTGGCATGGTTGACGGGGTTGATCATGGTCAACAGTTCCCATGCGCGCCGGCTGTCTCCCAAGGCGGCGAATGCCATCGCCGCCCAGATCGCCGCATGCGTATACTGTCCGCCGTTTTCCCGCACCCCCGGGACGTAACCTTTGATGTAACCAGGATTCAGATCAGACTTGTCGAATGGAGGATCCAACAATTGGATGAGCGCATGGTCCCGGCGAACGAGGTAGCGATCCACCGCGTCCATGGCCATGCGTGAGCGAGCGGCATCGCCTGCCCCGGAGAGCACAGACCAACTTTGTGCAATCGAATCAATCCGGCATTCGGGATTAGTCGCTGATCCAAGCGGCGAGCCATCATCAAAGTAGGCACGCAGATACCACTCGTGATCCCAGCCGTGCTGCTCGAGATTCTGGCGTAGGTCGGCCGCCTCCTTCTCACAACGTTCGGCGAAGGACAGGTCGCCCTTGAGACGTGCCACTTTCGCGAACTGCAAGAGGACGTCATACAGGAAAAATCCCAGCCACACGCTCTCGCCTCTGCCCTGTCCGCCGACCATGTTCATCCCGTCGTTCCAGTCACCGCCGCCGATGAGCGGCAGTCCATGCTCCCCACGGGTGAGGCCGTTCAAAATGGCTCGCACACAGTGTTCGTAGACATTGACCGATTTGTCAGACCGTCCAGGTAGATCGTAATACGAATCTTCCCCCTGATTAACCGGGCGGCCTTCGACGAAGCGGACCGGTTCATCCAAAATTCCGCTGTCTCCGGTACTCAAGACATAACGGCATGTCGCCAAGGGCAGCCAGAGATAATCGTCCGAGCAGCGAGTACGCACGCCCCGGCCTGAGGGTGGATGCCACCAGTGTTGGACATCGCCCTCCTGAAACTGCCGGGCGGCACAGAGGAGGAGATGCTCACGCACAAGACGGGGCTCGCTGTGGATGAGGGCCATCGAATCTTGAAGTTGATCGCGGAACCCGAAGGCACCCCCGGATTGATAGTAACCGCTCCGTGCCCACAAACGGCAGGCGAGCGTTTGGTACAAGAGCCAGCCATTGGTCAGCACGTTCAACGACTGGTCCGGCGTTTCCACATATACAGCCCCGAGCGTGTGTTTCCAGTACTGCCAGACCGCTTCGAGCGCGCCGCGCGCAGCGGCAGATCCCCGGAAGCGACGGACCGACTGTCTGGTCTCGTCGACGCCCCGCCCGACCCCGAGCCTGAAGATGATCTCGCGCTCTTGCCCGTTGGCCAGCTCGAACGGAACCTGGATCGCACCGCAGGGATCGAGGCCGGCCCCCACTTTACCGGACAGCCGCAACCGGCTCATCGCGGCCGGATTTCGAAGCGTGCCGTTGCGCCCAAGAAACTCATTCCGGTCTCCACTGACGGTCCGGATCGTCTCGTCCACGTCGAAGAAGCCAATCCGCCCGGCGAACTCTGTGTTATAGGGATTTCTCGCCAACAACGCGCCGCTATGGGGGTCCAGCTCGGTCACGATGTGCATTGCCGATTTTGGCCTCAAATCTCCCAACACCCATTCCACATAACCCGTCGCGGACAGCTTGCGCGATCGGCCCGATTCGTTGCGCACCTTCAGCATCATGAATTTAATCGGTGCATCCAGAGACACGTACACCCACAGTTCTGAACGGATGCCGCGCTCCGTATGTTCGAAGACGCTATAGCCGAAGCCGTGCCGGCACACATATGGTGTCGTTCCGCGGCTGGGCAAGGGAGTGGGCGACCAGAAGTGGCCCCTCTCTTCATCACGAAGGTAGAAGGCTTCTCCGCTCACATCGCTCACCGGATCGTTGTGCCACGGAGTGAGGCGGAACTCGTGGGCGTTCTCGCCCCAGGTATAGGCCTGGCCATTTTCAGAAATGACGGTCCCAAAGTGCGGATTCGCCAGGACATTCACCCAAGGTGCCGGCGTCACCTGCCCGTGGGCGGTGGTGATGACATATTCGCGGCCATCGGGCGTGAATCCACCCAGTCCATTGAAAAATGAGAGATCGTGACGCGGCAAGGCGGCGGAGGGCAGAGGGTCGGGTCGGCGGGTTCTGGTTGGCGTGAGGCGCGGCACGGTGACTTCTACCTGACCGCGACGTGTGATCTGGTCTGCGAGGGATCCACGACTGTCGGTGAGGATGGCACGGGCGACCGATTGCAACAGAATGCGATCCTCGCTCGACACCTGGTCAACAGGACGGACGAAGATGCCGCCCGGCCGATCCATGAACTGTGCTTCGACGCCTCCGGCAATCAGCCCCATGATTTGTTCTTGGAGGAGTTGCCGGTACCCGACATGATCTTCGTTCCATATCACGAGGTCCACGGCCAACCCCTTGGAGCGCCAATAGGCGTGGGCCTGGACGAGCTGGCGCACCAAATCGATATTGGCCGGATCTCCGATCTTCAACAGCACGATGGGCAGATCGCCGGAAATAGCGTAGCCCCACAGCCCGGATTGCCCGCGGCGATTTTTGATCAGATCGCTCGGGTCAGCCCGCAGGGAGGAGTTGGCGTAGAGCACGGAGCCGGCCAGGCGCCCATAGAGTTGCGCGTCTGTCTCGGTGGCATTCAACTGCCGCATGACCACCTGACTATGGGTCCAAGCCAGATCGAAGACACGATCTGCGAGGCGCCGATCCTGGTATTTCTCGACCAATCCCAGACAAATATCGCGGGTTTCGCCGATGCCGGACACCAGATCGATGGTGACCGATTCTTCCGGATCGAGTGTCACTCGGCAGCGGATGGCGACGATCGGATCGAGCACAGAACCCTCGCTGCCGGAAAGCAACGCAGCATCCGGCGTCCGTTGTCGTGCGGGGGATCCATTCATCACAGAGGGATCGGCGGCGGTGCGCCCGCGACCGATGAACTGCAGGCGGTCCGTCTCGTAGGACATCGTTCCGACGTCGGCTCCATGTACGGCCATGAGATGACACATCCATGGTGAGTGCTCGTCGAGGGAGCGGGGCCGTCGCGTACATAGGATGGCGTGCCGTTCAGGAATGATTTCGGTTTGCACAAAGAGGTTGCTGAACGCCGGATGCAGCGCGTCTGCGGCGGAGGGTGCGAGGACGACTTCTGCATAACTCGTAATCTCGATCGTTCGCCTTGCCCGCGAGTCGTTGGTGATTTTGGTTCGACGCAGTTCAATGTCATCTTCCGGCGACACCACGATCTCGGTATAGGTCTCGAGATCCTGGTCACGACGGCGAAACTCCGCCCGTCCCTCAGAAAAGATAACTTCATACAGATTCGACGGCTGCAGCGTCGGCTGAAAGGCCGTCGACCAGAACGCTCCGCTCTGCACGTCGCGGATGTAACAGAACGTGCCCCAGTTATCGCGGGTACTGTCTTCGCGCCAGCGCGTGACGGCCATGTCCTTCCAACGGCTGTAGCCACCTCCCGCGTTTGTGATCATGACGTGGTAGCGGCCGTTCGACAATAAGTGCACTTCCGGAATCGACGTGTGCGGACTGGTGAATCGGCGGACCGCCATATCTGCCTCTCCGGTGGTCTGGTATAAGTCGGAGAGTTCGGCGGTGTGGGGATGGAATGCCGTCGCCCTTGGAATCCGCTCCTGAAGCAACAGCGTGGTAGCCTGGAACAATGGATCCGACTCGAATCGCTTCTGCATCGGACGATCCAGGAGCACATAGGCGAGAGAGAGCAAACTCATGCCCTGGTGATGAGCCATGTAGGACCGGACCACCGCGCTTACCTGCCCGCGAGGGAGACGGGAAGGCGTGTAGTCGATCGCTTCATACAAACCGAACGGTCCCTCCAGCCCCGCCGTCGCGAGTCGTTCCAGATTCAGGCACGCCTCCTCGGGCGCCACCATCAGTGCGAGTGCAGAGGCATAAGGCGCAATGACCAGATCATCGGCGAGTCCCCGTTTGAGCCCCAGGCCGGGGACACCGAATGCGCGGTATTGATAGTTGAGACGAACGTCAGTTGTATTATAGCCGGATTCCGAAATTCCCCAGGGGACGCCGCGTTGGTTTCCATACTCGATCTGCCTCTCCACCGCAGCCTTACAGGTCTGATCGAGCAGGGTGTTGTAGTAGGTCGGCATGACTAGCAGGGGCATGAGGTACTCGAACATCGACCCGCTCAAGGAATTGAGGAC
>JBBRRM010000159.1:0-7212 GCA_038275915.1 Nitrospirales bacterium | reverse complement strand
CTTTTGCAGGGTCCGCGTACCGATGGAACCGATGGTCCAATGTCTTCAGTTCTGCGATGGTGAGCCAGCCAGACCAGTGCAGGACCAAGGCCAGGAGAAACACCGTCCCCCCAACGAAGGCTCCGGAGATCAATTTCTTCTGTTGCGCGGCGACATGCATCTCAGTGCCCCACCCTGGGTCGCGGGAGCCGGTACCGGATCAACTGCCCGAAAGACGGAAGAATTTGAGGATCCTCGTGGCGAGCGACCGTCCATCCCCTGCGCCGGTTTTCAGCTTTGCGGCGCGATCGACGGTTTCACGCGTCGTGGCCAACTCCGACTGCCGGGCGGTCAGGATCGTTCCGATCTGATCCACGAGGTTGCGGTTGCTGGCAATGACCTGGCTCATGGCGTCCTTGCCGATCACGGTGACGGTGAGCTGGGATTTGGCTTGGACCGTCGCGGAGCGTGGGGCTCCGGTGAGCAGGGACATTTCGCCGAAGAACTGCCGTTTCTTGAGGGTGGCCACGGTCGTGGTCTGTTCACCTGTCTTGATCATGACCTCGGCCTCACCCTCCACGATGACGAAGAATTCCTCTCCCGGTTCTCCTTCCCGCACGACGAGCTCGCCGGGCAGATAGACGCGTTTCCGTGCCTGTTCTGCCAGCAGGCGGAGTGCTGGAGCGTCGAGCACGGCCAAGAAGTCGATGGCGTGAAACTCTTCTTCAATGCCTGCGAGTTCGGCTGCGCGCACCGCGGTGAGGTCGGGCGCTTGGGCCATATGGACGACGCGCTGGGGATAGGGGATCTCGATGCCATTCCGATGAAAGGCGTACCAGACATAGCTCATGACATCCCCTTCGATGCGTTCGCGGTTGTCGTAATCCTCCAGATAGAACTTGAGCTTGTAGGCGATGCCGGATTCCTTGAATTCCTGGACGTAGCTGATCGGCGCAGGATTGGCCACCACGCCCGGAACAGCCGACGCGGCTTGCATGAGGATCTGTTTCACCTCCATGGGAGGATATGCATAATTCGCTTCGACGAAAATCTTCGAGGCGTGCAGGCGTTCCGGGCGGCTATGGTTAATGATTTTGGACTGGGAGATGACGTCGTTCGGGAGCATGACGTAATCGTGGGCGCGCGTTCTGATCGTGATGTCATCAAAGGCGATGTCGGTCACGACCCCTTCTTGGTCCATCAAGGTGACCCAGTCGCCGACGTGGATCTTACGGCCGAGGTTGATGCCCGCCGCAAGGCGCGCAATGACATCCTTCAGTGCTAATCCCACCACGGCGGTGGCGACGGTCGGCAGCGCGATCAAGGTAAGCGGATCGACATTCAGCACCGCCCGGAGAAGGACGAGGCCGGCCAGCGTGAGGCCGACGAGTAGGATGATCAGGCGGAGAATCCTGGGGATGTACTTTCTTTGTTTCTCGATGAGGTAGTCTTCGATGAAGAGCAGGTCCAGCGTTTTCAGGGTGACGAAGGATATCACCAGGTAGGCGATGAAGGTCAGCCAAGGCTGTGCCCAAGGGGGCATCTGTGCAATGAACCCTCTTGCTGTGAATTCCAGCAGGAGAACGAGCAGGATCGCGGAGAGGCATCCTGCGTAGAATTCGAGCCCGGCCGGTTTCTTGCGGACCGCTCCGAGGTACACGAGAAGCCCGATGATCATTAGGCCAAGGATCGAATCCAAGCCCATACCGTACGCCACATTCGGTTACAGGTGATATGCCGGCGTCCGAGGCCGGTGCTCATCGTCGCTACAGAAGGATTCGCGTGCTGGAGAAGATAGACCGGATGCGCATGGGATGCAAGATGGCGAGTTGATCGTGACCCTGACGGACGTCGCCGTGCCTTAGGGATTCACCTAGTACGAAGTTTGCCTACCGCTTATTATCCTGTGAAGCAACGGCACGAGCAGAACCGCAGGAAAGGAGAATCATTATGGCGCGATATGGGACCAAAGCACAGAAGTCCGTGAAGACCGCCATGCATAAGCGCAAGAAGGGAACGTTGAAGAGTGGGAAGAGTGGCAAGCGAGTCACGAGCCGAAAACAAGCCATCGCAATTGGTCTGTCGGAAGCAAGAAAAAAAGGAGCCAAAGTTCCGTCGAAGTCGAAGTCGAAGTCGAAGCCAAAGGCCAAGGCCAAGGCCAAGGCCAAGGCCAAGAAATAGAGGAGGAATTGTTAGACGCATTCACTTGCCATTGGTGATTTTGGTAAGTGCCGTCTCTACTGACGGTCACGGACTCCTGTCGGCGGGTCCTTCAGGAAAGCGGCAATATGGCGTCGACCTTCTCGGCTAGTCATTAAATCCAGATGTCCCTTCTCCAAGCGCTGAGTCGTGACTTGTAATGCCTGCTCATACGCTGGCGGCAACGACGATGATGTGACCGTCACCGAACCGTCTCCATCTGTGTATACGACGCCCGGGTCGAGATCGGGCAGGCGCTGTTCGAATTGATCCTTGTCAAACACGACGTTGACTTGAGATTGCCCCGTCGTCTCCGCGATCCATACACCTCCGTCGAGCGTCGGCTGCCCACTGCCATAGAGATAGAGTACTGGAATCGCTTGGTCGGGCGGAATAGTAAGGGGAGCATGGAGCAGATCGTAAAACTGTTGCGATCGATGGAGCCAGTAAGACGTGTAGGTGTCGCGAGCCTCGACGATCCCTGCAGCACCCGGCTCCGCCTTCTGTAATAACCCCCATCCTTGCTCTCGCCAATTTGTCGGCGTACGAATCCCTCCTCTGACTGGCTGCATGGTTGGAGTGAGCAACACATCAGCCTCACGAGCGGGCAACATATAGTATGAGGCGGGGAACGAAGACAACGCTTGGTGGTCTAGGATGGAGCTGTTGAGACCAACCAGTCGGCCATACTGCATATTGCGGAAGGACCACATGGACCCCAGGAACGGCACCCCTCCCATGACCACCGCTTCGACGTGCCTCATTCCTTCCCACGTTTCTAGAGCCGTCTCCAATTCCTGATCGCCGTATCGAAGATAATAACTCACGATCAATCCACCCAGGCTATGGGCGACGAGCGTGATGTGTGTGATGCCCTCGGATCTCAGACGCTGAATCTCCGCGCTCAAGGTACGGACCGCCTTCATGAGATCGAGCCGCCAGTCGAAATTCAAGGGAGAGATCGACCCTTGTTCGTTGTGCAACGCGCCTAATTCATCGAGGAGAGGACGATAAAACTCGAACGAATAGACCCAGGGAACGACTGTGACTTCATCGAGGATTCCGCTCGCTCGCAGCGTGACTCCCTCCAATGCCAGGTCGGGCAAGGGGAGAGTCAGTGATTGCTTGCCGCCGAACGCCTGGGACGCTGTGACCCAAAGCAGATTTCCATTATCGATGCGCGCGAGTTTGGTCCCGTAGAACCCCGCAACCACGATGACCGCGGATCGTGAGGCTTCAGAGTCGGCGCTATGAGGGGTGGACGACGTGCCGCATGCCGAACACATCAGGACACACAGGGCGGTGGTATACCAGCGCATGGTTTAGAATTAGTATTCCATAACAATGTGGGGTGCTCACTACGCGCTCGCCGGTCCCGTGTGTTTCGACAACCCCTTTCGGGTAACGGAAAATCGTCAGGCCTGTACGTGATAGGTTCGAAGGACGGACGCCTAGAGCAATTAACTCCTATTGGTTTGTTGTGTTTAAGGGATTTCGACAGGGGACAGGTTTGAAATAGCCGGGCCATTGAGCACTTTCCCTGACTTGTCGAATCGCGATCCGTGGCAGGGACAGTCCCAGGTTTTTTCCGAATGGTTCCAGGCCACGATGCCTCCTAGATGAGGGCAGACGGCTGAACATTCGTGTAACTGTCCTGCATCATCGCAATATACCGCGATTTTCTTCAGGCCGCGGCGGACGACGGCACCGGAACCGGGGGGCACCAACACGTCTTCCTCTACGTCACCGGGAGTGGCCCAATCAGCGTATTGAGCGGCCACGTTAAGATTTTCCTTGGCAAAGGCGCTTAACGCACTGAGCGTCTTGCGTGATGGGTCGTACAAAGTGGACCATGCATTGTCTTTCCCTTGAATTAAGTCAGTGAGTAAGATGCCTGCGATGGTCGCGTGCGTCATGCCGTTGCCCGAATCTCCGGTCGCAATATAGACATTGGGTTCATCCATAGGATTACGGCCGATGAAGGCCAGACCATCGACCGTCGCCAGGACTTGGCCGGACCACCGGAATTCGATGTCAGTCATCATCGGGAAATGGGCTCGTGCCCACCCTTCCAATCGCACGTAGCGCGCCTCGGCATCATCTGCCTGCCCGGTCTTATGATCCTCGCCGCCCACAATCAAGACATCATTGGCGGTCGATGACGAACGACTCAGCCGCACATAGTGGAAGGGTTCCGTGGTATCCCAATAGAGTCCTTTGCTGACTGAACCAGCCGGGACGGTCGCTCCAATGACGAATGTGCGATAGGCCGCTTGTTTGGTATGAATGGCCAAGAGGTCATTGACGGGGGTGTTGGTCGCGACCACCACCGCGCCGGCCGTCACTGTCTGACCGTCCAGGGTTTCAATGCGGGCTGATTTACCCCCTTCGATCTTGGCCGCATGCGTCTGAGTATAAATGCGTCCCCCATCGCGAATGATGGCCTCTGCAAGCCCCGCCAAATATTTGAGGGGGTGAAATTGTGCCTGCCGTGGGAAGCACAGTGTTCGGCCGGTATCGAATGAGGTGATAGGCGCCCGCGCGACCATATGGACATCGGTCAGGCCGGCACGTTGCGCAGCGGACATTTCTTTGTCGAGGATGTCGGTAGATTCTCCATCTGGCACGAATAGATACCCGTAGAGACGCTCAAAGTCACAATCGATTTGTTCATCACGAACGATTGCTTCAATTTGGCTAATGGCTGCCGCATGACTTTCGGCAGCGAGTTGCGCCCCTTTTTCTCCATGCATCCGCTCGAGGTCGGAATACTGGTTATCTAGGGCGGTTACGAGATGGGCCGTGGTCCGTTCGGTCTCACCGGACACAATTGGGCCGTCGTCCAGCACAATAACGGATTTTCCGGCACGCCCTAACAAATACGCGGTGGTCAATCCCGCGATGCCCGCTCCTACGATACAGACGTCAGCCTGCTCATTCGTGAGTAACTTGGAAAATCGTGGCAACTTGGCGGTTGCCATCCAGATAGATGTGCTTCGTCCCGCGTGATCCTTCATGTGACATTCTCCCATGTAACTCAGTCTGTTTTCCGCAGCCGCGCATTGGGCCAGCCATGGCGCGCTTATTGTCTTGCGACCGATCTCACACCTATCCCACGCGTTCCGCCGAAAACGATTCGCCGGTACGATCTCCGACCTTCTCATGCGCACGCTCCAGGGACTGTTCAAATTGATACACTTCGACGGCAGGAAGGCACCGCAGAAAAAACGGGTTGGGAGTTTGTTGAACCTATCAGAAGCTGGCTGACCCCGATCAGTAAGTGGCGCCGCCGAGATCTGGTTCGGGGGCCATCATGCCTTCGGAGAATTTCAAAGCGGATGGGCGGTGTTCAAAGAAGATGATCCCGCGGTCGTTACGGCTCTCATAGGTCAGAACGATCTCGCTCTCATCTCCCTGCCAGTTCAGTTGCTGCACGGGCCCTTTGGAAATCTGGCCTGGCGTTCGATCCAACGGCCCGTACCGGGATTGGAAATAGGCGACAATCTGATCGTGCGTGGCAGTGCCGTGATAGCGGATCACGACTCGTGCGAAGTGCCCGTTGAAGGTGACGAACCGCATCGAATCCACCTTCGCGGTGCCAAGAGCGGGCGGCCCCTGCTTGAGTTCATAGCCTTTGATGTGCGGGCTGTTCTCCACAAGTAGGAAATCGGCTGTTTCGGAAAACTCGGCTCCCCACGGGATTCCCTCAAATCCTTTTGGATCCTCGACCATCGGCACGGCGCCAGCCGGCGGAGCGAGTAAGGACGAGGACCCGACCATGATCAGAACCGTGAGTAAGAGGCGGAGCCGTTGCAGGGGAGAGAGGTGCATCTTCAGAACCATTTGTTCAGTCGGCCAGAAATCGAGGTGGCGTCGAGCAGAACCTGGTCATCGTCATCCTCATGCCTATCATACCGCAAATCGAACGGAGTCTGTCCAGAGTCAAAGGGCGGTGAATATCATACTGCCAAAACCCGTTAGGAAGCGATCACTCCAAAAGGTCAGAGATCGCGGCTGATGGGAATCTCAGAACACAGGAGGTTATTGAGTGTCTTGAATGGCGTAAACCTGAATGTACGATGCCGTCTAGTCGCATTGGATGTTCCTTAGAGTTTGACTGAGGGTTCCCGGTGCCACCGGTTCCCATTGTTTCCATTTCCTCCTTCAGGAGCCTTGACAGTCCTCTACAGCCGGCATAACCTTCTCTTTGCCTGTCTGCTTCGGAATGATGCCATGGGATGGAAACCATGAAATCGAAAGAGCCGAACAAGACAACTCGAAAGCCTTCTCGCCCTATCAACCCACGTCCTCAGTTATCTATAGCGCCTGAACAACTGGCTGGGCAGATCGCCATGCGAGCGCATGAGATTTATGTGCGACGCACCAGCCAGGGGGCATTGGATGACTGGCTCGAGGCGGAGCGGGAAATTTTAAGTAAGCAGAACAAACGGCGTTCCGCCACACCCATTCGTGGCGGATATGCTGCTCAGGATCAAGACTGATGAATGATCCTCTGAACGACCCACCTCAGATCCGGTAAGAAAAGAACCGCCCTCATAGTCCTACGTAATTCCGAGCAGGTCATCTGCCCAGGTCATTTAAAAAACTTCCATATGTTATCGTTGGGCGCGATCGAGCATCCGAAGGGGCAATGGCCAAGATTCTGATGATCGATGACCGATTCGTTGAAGCGCCTCCTGGCCCAAACCGATCCTTCGTGATTTCATTTCTCCATCTCCTTTCACGTCACCAATTTACCGTAAATTCACCTCGGTAATATGGTTCACTTATCTTGTCTTGCTTGACAACACCTACAAGATTTTTCATAATTATTCTCATCATTATTCCTAATTATCATGCTGGCTGAGTCATTTCATTGAGCGACGGTCTATTGATGGCAAACAAAAAAATCCCACGGTTCAACCCCGTCACCTTTCTCGCAAAAGTCGGCGATGGCAAAACCTTATTGACGTACCCCAAGAAGCAAATTCTCTTTTCGCAAGGGAATGCGGCTGATGCGGTCTTCTATATCCA
>JBBRRM010000158.1:0-7278 GCA_038275915.1 Nitrospirales bacterium | reverse complement strand
CTCGTGGACGATTCGATTCAATTGGTTCGCAAGGTGGCCTCCTCGTTACGCCCCAGCATCCTCGACGACTTCGGCCTGGTGGCGGCATTGCAATGGCAAGCGCGTGAGTTCGAAGCGCGGGCGGGCATCCCCTGCGCGATGGAGTTGAACCAGGATCTCGTGCAGCGAGACCTCGATCCTGACCTGTCCACCGCACTATTCCGGATCGCGCAGGAACTGTTAACCAACGTCATGCGACATGCCCACGCGTCTCACGTCAGGCTGGCGTTGCGTGAGGAATCGGAGGGGCTTCTGCTGGAAGTGGCCGACAACGGGCGGGGCATCACGAAACAGAACTATGTCGATCCGACGACGCTCGGATTGCGAGGCATGCAGGAGCGTGTGGCGCTGTTCGGTGGCACCCTGCGCATCGACGGAAACCCGGAGACGGGCACGACGGTCCGGGCATGGATACCCCATCGGAGCGCGCATGCCGACACCCACACCGCTTCAACCGAATAGCATCCTCGTCGCCGACGACCACACCGTCGTCCGGCGCGGACTCAGACAGGTCATCGCCGACGAATGCGAGGGGGCGATGGTCGAGGAGGCCAGCACCGGCCAGGGTGTGCTGGATGCCGTGCAACGGCAAGACTGGTCGGTCGTCATCCTCGACATCAACCTCCCGGATAAAAACGGGTTAGACGTCTTGAAGGAGCTGAAGACACTGCGTCCCCACCTGCCGGTCCTCGTTCTCAGCCACCATGCCGAAGCGCAGTATGCGGCACGCGCGTATAAGGCTGGCGCAGCCGGATACCTTACGAAAGAAAGTGCATCGGAGGAGTTGGCGATGGCCATTCGGAAAGTGCGGGCCGGGGGGCGCTATGTCAGTCCTTCATTCGCCGAGCAGATGGCCGGGCATTTGACCGGGGAACTCGATGTCCTCTTGCATCACACCCTGTCTGATCGCGAGCATCTGGTCTTGTGCCATATTGCGCGCGGCAAAGCGGTTTCCCAGATCGCTGACGAACTGGCCCTCAGCGTGAAGACCGTCAGCACCTATCGGGCTCGTCTCCTCGAAAAACTCCAGTTGAGGAACAATGCCGAATTAATGCGATACGCCCTCGATCAGCGGCTGGTCGAGTAGTGCTCGCTCCACGCGTCCTTCCCGCACGGTCCATACCCTTTCATGACCGTCTTTTGTCTGCAGCCCTACCCAGGCGGTGATCGTCTTCCTGTGCCTCCTTTGTAGGACAAAAGCGGACAGAATTTTCCGTCTCTATCCCGCCTCACAATCAGACCGACGCGCATCCCCAAACGAAGGCGCTGGCGTTATGCTCCACATTGAGGAACGTCATGAAGCCCGTCACCATATTAAGGAGTGCACCCGTGAGAGTCGTAATTGTGGATGATGCCTCCTTCGTGCGCGAACGTTTGAAGGCCTTGCTGCGCGCCGACGCGCCTCATGCCGAAGTGGTCGGCGAGGCCGGCGAGGCCCAGGCCGCCATTCGGCTCATCCAGGACACACGGCCGGACATAGTAATTCTCGATCTTCAACTCGCAGGGGCGAGCGGGCCCGATGTGCTGCGGGTGGTCAAGCTTGCTCCCTGGGCGCCCGTCGTCATCATGCTGACGAATCTGGCTTCGCTCGAATATCAAATCAATTGCCTCCAGGCAGGCGCCGAATTTTTCCTCGACAAGTCGTTCGGCTTCGAGCGATTGGCGGACATTCTCCGCGATCTAGCCCAGAGGTCTGGGACGGAATCTGAAGAAAGTGAGGTCCTATGAGTCAGGTGGGCCTTGAGCGAATCGAAGGCGTGCGGGCGGACTCAGGCAGCTTCGCCGACCAAGATTATCAGTCTCGCAAAATGGAAGCACTCGGACAGCTGGCCGGCGGGGTGGGCACGACTTTAACAATCTGCTGACGGTCATTGGAGGCTACAGCGATATCCTCTTGGGGCTGGAAGAACTCCCCGCATTCGCGCGCGCGAGCGTTCAGGAAATCAAGCGTGCTGCCGACCGCGCCTTTACCATGACGCAGCACATGTTGAGATTCAGCCGGACCGAGAGCGCCGAGCCGAAGCTCGTAGCACTGCCCTCTCTCATCGAGGGTATGGTGCCGCTGTTGCAACGACAGCTCGGATTGGATATTGCGCTGGAGACGATCATGGCGACTGAAGTTCCCCTGGTGAAGGCCGATCCCATTGAGCTCGAGCGGATGTTCGTCAACCTGGCAGCCAATGCCAGGGATGCCATGCCGAGAGGCGGAAATTTCCGCATCGAGGTTCAATCTATCACCCAGGACGCAGAACCCGTTGTTCGCATCATCGTGACAGACAGCGGCTGCGGGATGGATGCCGGAACGCAGGCTCACCTCTTCGAGCCTTTTTTTACCACGAAGCGGCCCGATCCAGTAACAGGGTTCGGCTTGGCGACTGTCTATGGCATCGT
Source organism: Nitrospirales bacterium (assembly GCA_038275915.1). Classification (GTDB taxonomy): domain Bacteria; phylum Nitrospirota; class Nitrospiria; order Nitrospirales; family Nitrospiraceae; genus Palsa-1315. The sequence goes on along the minus strand of JBBRRM010000158.1, from coordinate 4,848 downwards.
CATGCAAAGTCACGGAACGATTCGGGTCGCAAGCGAGGTCGGGCAAGGAACTTCGTTCACCATCGATTTGCCAGCAGTAGCTGAACTGGACGCACAGGTCGTGAAACACGCCGTCCAGCAAGCAAAGCCCTGCGCGACCGAAACGGTGCTTCTCGTGGAAAACGAACTAGTTTCTTTCAGCCTTATCCAGTCGATCCTCTTACAGCAAGGCTATCGGGTCCTGGAAGCCCACGATGGATTCCAAGCGCTCCGCATTGGCCGAAGTTATGGAAGTCAGATCCATGCCGTGCTGGCCAATGTCGTCATGCAGGGAGTCGATGGACGTACCTTGGGCATGGCGCTCAGGTTTATGCGGCCGGACAGCCTGTTGCTCTATATGTCCGACTCTCCCGACGAGACGCTCTCGCAGCGCGGGTTGCCTGCGCACACGGTTCTTAGAAAACCCTTCACCCCGACGATGTTGGCTCAGAAACTGCGGAACGCGCTGGACCGGGCAGCCGAAGCGGGACAAGCCAGGGCTACGGTGAAAGCGGCTATAAGAGAGTCGAACGGGTGACCTTACGATCATGCGAACATCAATCCACGGAAGGAGGTAATCATGACAGTCGAAATGGATATCCGTGCGGCGAAGAGTATGAAAAGAGGGCCGGCCGTGCTCATCGTGGACGATGAGCCTTCCATCCGGCGTCTGCTTGGATTGTTGCTGGAAGGATATGGCTACCGTGCAACGCTCGCCGCCAACGGAGTAGAGGCGCGCATTGCGATGGAGAAGGAGGTGGCACTGATCCTCTGTGACGTCAATTTACGTGGGGAGTCAGGACCAGCGCTGGTGCGGGACCTTCTCCGGCAGTCTCCGCATACCGTGGCATTGATGATGTCAGGAGACGATTCGCCCGACCAATCTCAGGGCCTGCTCGATGAGGGAATCATTGGCCATGTTGCCAAACCGTTTGATGCGAAGGATGTGGCGAATAGGATCGCCCGTGCTCTGTGTGGCCGGTCTCTGGGAGGATTGCCTGCGGATGGCGAAGACACGTTCCCTACGCAACGGAGACATACGTTCCCGAACGCATAGTCTCACTAATAGCCAACTCGATGTCCGGGACGGTCGGAGCCAGGAAGCCATACAGAGACGGCGCAGAAGCCAGGAAACGAGGAGATCATATGTCACGCATACTTATCATCGACGATGAATTATCGATCCGCCGGGTTCTGCGAAGCATGCTTGAGCAAGCGGGCCATACGGTCTTCGACGCAATAGACGGCCGCGAAGGAGTGGCGCTCTGGCGTCGAGAGCCGAGCGACGTCGTGGTGACCGATATCTTTATGCCGGAAAAGGACGGGGTCGAGGTCATCATGGAGATGAAAAGAGCTGCTACGAAACCCAAAATTATCGCCATGAGCGGGGGTGGGCAGAAGGGCCTGCTCGATTGGAAGCCTGCCGCCCTCTTGCTAGGGGCCGACCGGGTACTCGTGAAACCGTTCGACCAGCAGACTTTTCTTTCAACTATTCAGGAGGTGCTTGCCGGCCATGTTGACCTAACAGACGACGTAGTCGCGCCGAGTCTTGTAGACCAACGGAAGTATGCGCGGTTACCTGTCTTCCTGCCAGTGTCTTTTGGCAATGGCGTGATGGCTCAAAGCGGAACAGTCCTCGATATTTCCCGGGAAGGATGCAGGATCCGATGTCCTCATGCCACACATGAAACGAAGTACTTTCTGGTCGATATCCGCCTCAATGATCCGGGAGAGACCCTGACGATCGATCTGGCCGTGAGGCGATGGTCGAGAAACGGAGAAATTGGCGTCGAATTCATCCGCATGGAGCCAGATCAGCAAGCACGGCTGCGGAGCGTACTTGGAAATTGTGAGGCAGCGTCCTTCACGCAAAACGGTAGTGCGGCAACGCAGAGGCACCTCCTTCCTGTCAGCAACGGTGAACAGGCGGAAGTCTGACCATGAATGACCTCGCAAAACCCGTTAGAAATCACCTTGATGAGACGACGATCGAGGCTCCGGTTAGATGAATGGACTCGATACGAATCCGACGGCGGAGCAGCGGGATTATGCTGAAACCGTTCGCCGAGACCTATAACAGACGGATTCCAACTCCGAAGGCTAGAATGAGAAAGGAGTACGTGCCATGGCAGACGAGACCATTCTGATTATCGACGACAACGGGGATACAAGGCTCTTGCTGAGTCTCCGACTCAAAGCGCATGGGTACCGGACCGCCTTTGCGGTCGATGCCCTCGAGGCGATTGCGAGGGCTCATCAGGCGCAGCCGGATGTCATTCTCTTAGACTTGGGACTCCCGGGCAGCAATGGTTTTCTGGTTCTGGAGCGGTTGAAAGCTATCTCAACATTGGCCGCAATCCCCGTCATCATTGTCAGTGCGGAAGAGCCGGCCATGGCGCAAGCAAAAGCCTTCGCGACAGGGGCTGCGGCCTACCTTCAGAAGCCGGTGGTCCAAAGTATGCTCGTGGAGACGATCGAGAAGGCGCTCGCTACTTCCCGTGACTTGGCGAAGACAAGGTGAATGAGGTGATCCTTTGATGCTGAACAGGAAGATAAAGATCCTGATCGTGGATGATGAGGAAAGCATTCGGACCCTGCTTCAAAAGGTATTGGGGGGGCAAGAACGGACGATCTTGATGGCGGGAGACGGCATGAAAGCCATTGGAGTGTTTCGACGGGAGCGGCCTGATATTACGATTCTGGACTTGCGGATGCCGGATGTGAGCGGCCTCGACGTGCTGAAAGAGATCCGAGCGATGGACCCCTCCGCAACGGTCATCGTCTACAGTGGGACCGTAGGGGGCATGTTGGAACAGCAAGCTCGAGCATTGGGAGTCAACGAATTCGTCGCGAAGGGCGGGACCCTCCGTCCGTTAGGGGCAGCCCTCAACTCAATGACCTAACAGGTTGTTGAAGCGTTCATGGGGTTTTCATCGGCGAGTATAGACGGCGCGTTTCACCGATGACATCCGATTCTCTCAAACCGGCTCTCGCAAGGAACCTCCGTTTTCTTGACAGAGAAGAGGAGATCATCTATCCGTTGACAAGAGAGAACCCGGCCTCTCTGCACGTTCGAACAATGGGAAGGAGAGGTAATCGATAATATGGTCCGCATCCTGAACTGTCCGCGGTGCCGGAAAGAAGGCGTCTTGCGGTCTCGGCCGCAATCGCCACGTGAGCATCTCGCGTCCTTCATCTTCATCGTGCCATTCCGCTGTCCGGCATGCAGCCACCGCTTTCTTGCATCGCGCATTGGGCTGGACCATCCGACGCATCCGATCGATCGCCGCGAACATCTCCGTATTCCCGTGCGACTCTACCTCTCGTTTTCCGGTGGAAAGGTCCGTGGTGAGGGAACGGTGCTCGATCTCTCGATGGGCGGTTGCATCATCAAGAGCGAGACCCAGGTCCATACGGACGACATCTTTTATTTACAGCTGTCGCTGGGAGAAGGAGAGGTCCCTCTTGAACTGGCGGGGATGGTCCGCTCTGTGAGCGTTCGCGGCATCGCATTTAAATTTCTTCGAGCCGCCCAGGAAAACAAGCGTCTGCTTGCCTTCGTCCAAGCGCAGGTGTCGGATCATTCGAATAAACCCACGCACGACGCCGGTGTCGCTGCCTAAGAGTAGGCAGTCGACTCTCTTACCCCACCCCACCAAATCAACAGCACAAAGGTTAACTCGTTTAGAGCGGAGTTTCCCAGGCCGAATGAAGTGGATGGTTATTGATCAATTCTTCGTGCGCGGCGAGGTCGTAGGGTTCAATGGTGAGGTCTTGCTCGTCGAGCGGCTCCGGGCAGGCCGGGGAACAGAGGTAGGCACGATATGACTCAGCCTTCTCCTTCGACGCGAACCGGCACAGTCCATATTCCGGCATCAGTGAGGAGGGATGCCAAAACGCCAATTCGATCGCACTTCCCTGGTAGATGCCGAGGGTGCGGTGCTTGATTTGAAACCCGCCGGACAAATGTGACGTGGATTCAAGCGACATCGGACGGCCTTGCCTCCATATCATAATGGTGATCCTCATGATAGCATGAGCGACATCACGCGCTAAAGCAGGCGTTTAAAAAATCACGTAGGCATGCCGGGCTTCACTGGTGCGCACGTCCCGGACAGGAGCACCCTGTTGACCGGCGCGCGCACGTCGAAGGAGGACTACTATGGGCAGTCGCATCTCGGTATTCGCCACCATCGCCATCATGGTGCTGTTCATAGGACTCCCAGGGTGCGGCTACAACGATCTTCAGGGATTAGACGAGGACACCAAAGCCGCCTGGAGCGAAGTGGTCAATCAGTACCAGCGGCGTGCCGATTTGATCCCGAACCTGGTTGCTACTGTCAAAGGCTACGCCGCGCATGAGAAGGAGACGCTCGAAGGAGTGGTGCAGGCGCGAGCTCAGGCTACCGGGATTCAAGTGACCCCTGAAACCTTGAAGGATCCTGCTGCGTTCGAACAATTCCAAAAGGCGCAGGCTGGTCTCACCTCGGCGTTAGGACGCCTCATCGCCATTGCAGAGAATTATCCGAATCTGAAAGCCGACCAGAACTTCCGTGATCTCCAGAGCCAACTTGAAGGGACGGAGAATCGCATTGCCGTCGCGCGGAAGCGTTATATCGAGAAAGTGGCGGAGTTCAATAAAGCTGTCCGCTATTTCCCCACGAGCCTCACGGCCAAATATCTCCTCCATTTGGAAGCGAAGCCGAACTTTACCGTGGCGGATGAAAAGGCTGTAGGCAAGCCGCCAGAAGTGAAATTTTAGCAGGTGCTGAAAAGCCCACCAGCGTCCTTGGAAGACTTCTGGTCTCCCTATTAGGTTCCCACTAATCT
>JBBRRM010000157.1:0-7297 GCA_038275915.1 Nitrospirales bacterium | reverse complement strand
GCAACGAATGACCGCGGGCCAGCCCCAGACTCAAGGTTTCACGTTCTTCGGCACTCATGTGTCTATAGGATCTCGTTCGCATGGCAACACCGTAGCCCATCAGGGCTTGCAGTGTTGCACTTGGAGTTAGAACTCAAGCTCTCTTTAAGAGGGAGTGGCCAGGTTGCCCTTTACTGCGCGCGTCGTCCGACCATCACACTTCTTTTTTTCTTCACGGGAGGCTGGCCTGCTTGATCTCCCCCTGCGCGCGTCCAACGAGGGCCTTCTCAGGCCGCGCGTTGCGCGAGCACAGGAGATCAACAGGCCAGCCTCCCCATCTTCTCTTGCAAACCCCATCCCCACACTGTCAACCTCCACCTCCATGCTGCGTTAGTTGCATCATTGAGTCGGCGATGCGACCTGTATAGGCACCCAAAGGAGAACCATGTGATGCAAATCAACGACACGAAACCTCGTCTGCGGCAATGGATGAGAGGGTGGGTAGGGGCCTGTATCATGCTCGCGGGACTGACTGCCGTGGGATGCAGTGGTGGCGGCGATGGCGGGGGAGCATCGGGGACTGCATCAGCGACGAATGGGCAGGCGATGGTCAGTCTCACCGATGCAGCGGGCGATTTCCTCTCCTACACAGTGGACGTTCAGTCTCTGACCTTGACCAGGCGGGATGGGACGGTAGTGGAAACGCTGCCGCTCGCCACGCGCGTGGATTTTTCCGACTATGTGGAGATGACCGAGTTCTTCACCGCCGCGACGATCCCGTCTGGCGCGTACACCTCCGCCCGCATGCGGCTGGATTTTTCCGCTGCCGATCTTCAAGTGGAGGACGCGGGCGGCAATGCGGTTGCCGTGCCGGTCGCGAATATCCGCGATGCCAATGGAGCGCCGATCTCCACGCTCGACGTCGAAGTGACATTCGACAATCGGCGCGCCCTTGTAATTGCCCCGGGCGTCCCAGCCCATCTGACGTTGGACTTCAATCTTCAAGCCTCGAATACCACCGATCTCACGGTCAATCCGCCTGTCGTGACCGTGAAACCATTCCTAATCGCCGATGTGGATCCGCAGAACCCGAAGACCATGCGTCTTCGCGGCCCACTCAAGTCTGTGAACCAACAGAATCAGACCTATCAGGTGTTTCTCCGTCCGGTGCATCGCAATGCGGGCGACTTCGGCTCAATCATCGTACACACCGATACGGATACCACGTTTGAGATTGACGAAGTGAATTACCAAGGGGCATCGGGATTGGTCGCGCTGGATGCCAAACCGACCGGCACGGCCACTGTCGCAATAGGAAAATGGCAGATTGGCACGAGGCAGTTCGATGCAGACGAGGTCCTGGGCGGCTCGAGCGTGCCCGGTGGCACAAGAGACGTGGTGGTCGGCGATGTCATCGCGAGAACCGGCGATCAACTGACGGTGCGCGGCGCGTCACTGATTCGGAGCGACGGTACATTCACGTTCCGCGATACCCTGACAGTGAACGTGGGAGCGACCACGAAAATCCGACAGCAGGCTCTGATGACTCCGGGCCTGACGAAAGACGACATCTCCGTCGGCCAGCGCATTGCTGCATTCGGCCTATTGAACGGGTCCACCAGCACGTTGGACGCGACGACGGGCCTCGTCCGGTTACTCGTCACCTCCGTGGCCGGCATTGTGAATACGACCGGAGCCGGGGCGCTGGAAATGAATGTGCAACGAATCGACGGACGCCGGATTGCACTCTTTAACTTTGCCGGGACGGGAACCTCACCCGCCACGGATGCCGATCCGACGCATTACCAAGTCTCCACCGGGGCCTTGAGCCTCACGGGACTGACGGCCGGTACGCCGGTGAAAACGTTGGGCTTTGCGACGCGTTTCAAGACCGCACCGGCGGATTTCACCGCGCAGACGGTGGTAAACCTCACGGATCGTCCCGCCACCCTCCTGGTGAACTGGCGCCTGCCCACTGGAGTCCCGTTCGTTAGCAATGCGGATGCGGGATTGGTGCTCAATTTGACCGGAGTTGGCGCGCTTCATCACGTTTGGCGTGGGCCGGTCGCGTTAGACCTCGTGAGCCTCGGCGTGTCTCCGACCATCGCGCCGAAAGACCCTACCGCCGGACTTTTTGCGCTTGGGTCGAGCGGAAAGGTGCAGGTCTTCACTCAATTCCACGATTACAGCTTGGCGCTCGAACAGCACCTCACCCAAGGCCAGCTCGCAAACACGATCGGAGCCCATGGCATCTATAGTGATTCGTCCGTCACGATCGCGGCGGATCAGATTTACACCCTGTTGCAGTAGCCCATCTCAAACCCGGGCCGTCTTGTCGACGGCCCGGGCCTCCATCAGTTAGGCACCCCACCTCTCAGTTCCGAGTGCCAGGATGTTTTCAATCTGGTTGTCCCGCAAGGCCGCAGCGAGCGAAGAGGCGAGCAAGTAAAAACGGCACTTCGTGCGGGCCGTTCGCCTTGGAATGCGTTTTGGCGAATGGAACATCCCCTCCAGCGTTTCACTATTCCGAGAAACTTCTCCTCCCGTTGAACCTCTGGGCGATGCGAGAACGCAGCGGGCGACCACTTTCAACATCCTGGATGCGGGGATAGCCCCGCATTGCGTGACGGACTCCGCTTCCCCGCATCGCTCTCTCGCGCGCTCGTTTCTCTGAACCCCTCGATTTTCTTTACCTCTTCGGCATGTCCTTCGTGCGCTTCCCTCGGCACTCCGGTTGCTCAAGCACTCCTCCGTCGGCGGACAGCGAAAACGGCCTGAAAGGGGGTGATGCGGAACCAAGGCCGTCGTGAGTTGCTGGACCAGCCGATTAATAGAAACACCACTTTCAAAATTGGAACGCATAAGGAGGATTGCCGTCATGAACAAGCCATCATCGTCAGTATCGTCAGGAAATATCTCCCCTGCCATTGTGGGACCGGATAGGAGCACAAAGGAGGTCTATGTTCTAGGTGGGCTGGTCCTGAGCCTTGCCATCGTCATCGGAGCCTTCTGGTTCTACGCTCAAGACCTGGCAGTTTCGTCGGCCCGCTCGAATGACCATCTGACCGATAATCAGATCGCAACAATACTCCAGCATACGAACGCCACTAGCCCGGCCAGCGAGCCGCTGACCAAAACCGTGGTCACTGGATCCGCCGGGACGATCGGGGACATCGCCCACTCCGACATCTACTTTGAAGTCGGGCGCAAGGGCCTCACGGACGAGGCGAAGTCGATCCTCACGGTTCAAGCAGAAGTCCTCAAGAAGGATCCGGATTGGGGCCTGCTGGTTCAGGGCTATACGGATCAACAGGGTTCCGCCAGTTACAACAAGAAACTGGGGCTTATGCGGGCGGAGAAGGTGAAGGAACACCTGATCGGTCTTGGCGTCTCCGAGCAGGCTATCAAGCTGGTGAGCCTCGGGAAAGAAGGCGTGCTCTGCATCGACAACAGCGACGTCTGCCGTCACATGAATCGCCGGGTGCATTTGGAGATGCGCAAGATCGGTCAGGCACACATGATCCTTCCCATCGTCGCCACAGACCCGAAGACCACCGAACCCATCCAGTCAGCGAATGACCAGAACAGCAACACAGAGGATCATGGCTCGTTGACAGAAAGTCTTCTTCCTTCCCTTACCGATCCCTCGGCAACTGATCCGGCCTCCGGAAGCTAACCGGCACCGAGTCTGATCCTGGAGGAGCGATCCCGCTCCTCCAGGATCCGGTTGTCCGACAGGCGTCACTACCATTCATCACAAATCATGAGGCACCTATGACCACCTGGCTCGCCGGCAACAAGCCCCGCACATGCTCCATCTGGATGACGCTGTTGTGTACCCTCTGTTCATGGGTTGGGGGACCCCCTGTCCTCCATGCCTGCGGAGAGGAACCACCCCCGGTCGAAGAAACGGTCGGCCTCAGTGACGTGACGCAAGGCCGCTTGCTCTTTCGCACCGGTCAGGCCGGTCGATTCATCCCGGCCCCCACCCTCAATACCGACGTGCAGATCACAGTGACCGGAGTGATCGCGCGCGCCATCGTTAAACAGGAATTCTCGAACCCCGGCAAAGAATGGGCGGAAGGAATCTATGTCTTTCCCTTGCCCGAAACGGCGGCAGTCGATCATCTCCACCTGAGGATCGGCGGGCGAATCATCGAAGGGCAGATCAAAGAACGGGGTGAGGCCAAGAAGGTGTATGGACAGGCGAAACAGGAGGGTAAACATGCGAGCCTTGTCGAGCAGGAACGGCCGAATGTCTTTACGACTTCCGTCACGAACATCGCCCCGCACGATCGAATCACGATCGAGATCGAGTATCAGGAAACAGTTCGGTACGACCAGGGCACGTTTTCACTTCGCTTCCCCATGGTCGTTGGACCGCGCTACATTCCCGGCACTCCGGTCCTCGTGAAGGATCAACCACAAGGCGGCCGGGGCTTTGCCCTGGATACGGATCACGTGTCTGACGCGTCTCGCGTGACTTCGCCGGTGGAGCATCCGGGTACCGGGCTGATCAATCCGGTCACTCTCTCGGTCGATCTGGCCGCAGGGTTTCCGCTCGGCAAGCTGGAGTCCGCTTCCCATCCCATCCTCATCGTCCCGGAACCGGACGGGCGACGACAGGTGACACTTCGCCAAGACGCAGTCCCGGCCGACCGTGACTTTCAGCTCACCTGGCAACCGGCTCCGGGCCAGCAACCCAGTGCCACCGTCTTTACTCAGCAACAGGATGGAGCGACCTACGCCTTCATGATGGTGATGCCCCCTGCTTCCGCGGGGAAGAAACCGCTCGGCCTGCCACGGGAAACCATTTTCATCATCGACACGTCCGGCTCGATGTCCGGCGCCTCGATCGAGCAGGCCCGCGTCGCACTGCTCATGGCATTGCCCAGGCTGACTTCGCTCGACACATTCAATGTGATCGAATTCAACAGCGTCGTGCATGCCCTCTTCAGCAGCCCCCAACCGGTGACGACGGCGACGATGAAAAAGGCCGTGCGTTTTGTCGACGGTCTCGTCGCCAACGGCGGAACAGAAATGTTGCCGGCGTTGACGCTGGCGCTCAACGCTCCGGTCGACGAGAAACGAATCCAGCAGGTGATCTTCCTCACCGATGGACAAGTGGGCAACGAAACCGAACTCTTCCAACTGATTTCGCAACGACTGAACTCTCGCCGGCTCTTTACCATCGGCATTGGCTCGGCGCCCAACAGCCACTTCATGCGTAAGGCCTCGGAGTTCGGTCGAGGGACCTTCACGCACATCGGCAATGTGAATGAGGTGAAGGAAAAGATGGATGCGCTCTTTCGAAAACTGGAACATCCCGTGTTGACGGAAATTCAATTGGAGGGAACGGGTCTCGCTGGTGCCGAATTGTTCCCCTCCCGCATTCCCGATCTCTACGACGGTGAACCAATCGTCGTCGCCATGAAACACACACAGCTCCCCGATGACGTCACGATCCAAGGCGGGAAAGGATCGACACCCTGGAAGACCACTGTGTCGGTGAAACAGAGTACATCGCGCGAAGGGCTGTCGGTCTATTGGGCGAGGCAGAAAATCGCCTCGCTGATGGATCAAGAACCGCACGGGCAGGATGATTCCGCGCGACGGCAAGCCATACTCGATGTCGCATTGCCGCATCATCTCGTCAGCAAGTACAGCAGCCTGGTGGCTGTCGACGTCACGCCGGCTCGCCCGATCGACAAGAACGTGATCGCACAGACGATGAAAACGAATCTGGCGGAAGGACAGGACTACCAGGCTATCTTCGGTCTGCCGAACACGGCGACGAGCGGACAATGGCAGATCCTGTTCGGTCTCCTGGCGCTCACCACTGCGGCGATGCTCTGGCTCGTCAGGAGACAGCTCGTATGAGTAGTTCACGCGCCGAATCAGGAACGATGGCTGGATTACTCGTAATCCTGTCGCTGGTCGGTGCGTGGCACATGGGCAACGGTGTGTGGATCTATCTGAAGGCTCAACTGGCCCAGGTCCTGTTACAGCGGGCTTGGGCCGGCACGATAGTCGGCCAACAAAAGGTCAAGCCCTGGCCCTGGGCCGACACCTGGCCTGTGGCCAGGCTCACGGTTCCCACCAGGAATATCGATCTGATTGTTCAGAATGGCGCCTATGGTCGAACGCTGGCGTTTGGACCGGGTTATCTGGAATCGAGTGCCACGCCCGGCTCAATCGGGACCACGATCCTCAGTGGTCATCGGGATACACACTTTCGTTTCTTGCAACGATTGAAAGAGGGTGATGAGATTCTGCTCACGAGCAAGAACCGCCAGCTCCATCGTTATCGAGTCAACAGCATGACCGTCGTCGATGCACGCATGACTTCGATCGAGCAGGGCGGCAAAGAGCATCAACTCGCGTTGGTCACCTGTTATCCCTTTGACGCGATCAGGCCCGGTGGACCACTTCGGTATGTGGTGATGGCGGAAGAGATTGAAAGGCGGTCTGAAGAGGGTGTTTCGGAAGGCGGAGTATCCCCGCGCGGTTCCGCGTTACTGGCAGCCGACCAGATGCCCTTCCTTCACGATCCCTTCCGCGTCGGCAAAGAAATGGACCTGGCAGTCGATGGTCCCTCCATACAGTGAAAGAGGCAGCATGTCATAATAGTCGGCCTGACCGGGCATGCGGTCGACCGCATAGTCCCACACCATCTCGGTCATGCCGTTCTCAAGCTTGTGGGGATGGAGGTTCGGCGGACCCAGTTCCACATAGAGATCAGAGATCTTCCCGCCAATCCACCTCTCGATCACCTCATTCCACGTGTTATAGGGACCCGCCACGTCGCGTTTCGATCGGTCGGCTGTGCAGCTCCCGATCAAGAGACACACACATCCCACGATGATCGCAATCTGCCTCATACGGTTCCGCTGCGACAGTCCCTTGTCGCCTGTCTCCTTGCCACAGGAATCATCATAACGTCTCCGAGTTCGAGCAGCCACAAGGATCTTTCCGATCTTCAATTACGCTCTGGGTACCATGATCGCGGCTGCTTCAGGAAGTATTGAAACCCTTCGTCATACTTCGTAGAGTGGGGCCGCAATGATGGAATTCAGGCTAGACAGCACGATGTGGTCCCGAACATCCGAGGGTCGAGAGCGTCACGGCTGGTCACCGGTTAGGCTGGTGGGGGTGAGTCTCTCGCTCGCGTATCTTATTGCCCTCGTCACACTCATGAACCGCTGGATCAATTTCTGGTTACGGGGCTCCTACTTCCTCTCCTATCAAGCCATCTTCCTGAGCCTCTTGCTGCTCTTCTTCCTGGCCTGGCTGCATCACCATCGTAGTGGGCCACTCC
>JBBRRM010000156.1:0-7330 GCA_038275915.1 Nitrospirales bacterium | reverse complement strand
GCTTTCTTTTCATAGTGCGTTGAAGGTCTTCACTCGTGGATCTAGTTGCTGCTCAGCAGGAATCGAGAGACTGACAGAGACAGCGACAACACGTGCGGCTTTTTTTTGGAACAGGTTGATAAACGTATCAGACCTGATCCTCGTGGCAATTCTTAAACACATTAATGGCGAAGAGAACCACCGAGACACCAATGACGACGGAAGCGAGCCCGATGACGGGATCCAGCCCAGTATGGCCACGCAATATCCCAGCCAGTAACAGCATGGCCACGATCAAGCCGAGGTTGTGCAACCAGAACTGCACCGTCGCCAGTCTACTCGACCCTGCAACTGGAAACTGGCGATAGATCAGACCTATCAATGCCAACGACACCCAGCCCAGAAGATTAAAATGAGCATGGACCGGAATGAGCACATGGTCACCAGACGCGCCCATATAAATTCCTAATCCCACTCCCATCATGAAGTACAACACCGCAGCCTTTATCCAAATAATGCCTGGACCGCCAGCCATAGCAACCCTCCCTGCATGGGGAATCCGGTGCAACGAAGCCACCTCGCCTGTCCGCAGGAAGTCGAGTCTACTGCAAAATCCATCACGTATCCACCAGCTCCTATCCCCCGCACGGTTATCGCGAAAATGCTATAGTGCGACCCGCCGCATGGCGCAATCGGACGGACCACCATTCCTTCCTGGCGCCTTCATAGAAAACAGGTGTACCAGTGACCCGCAGACAATTATTTTCAATCACCTTCTTCAGCATCGTCATTTTGCTTACGTGGCAAATGGGGATCATCCTTAGTCCATTTTTTTATCCGATCATGTGGGCCGTCATTCTCGCCGCAACATTCTATCCCCTCTACCGAAGGCTCCTGATTCGCTTGCGCGGTCGACAGCAGTTGGCAGCCGCTGTCATGACGGCGATGGTGATGGCGATAGCGGTACTACCCGCGGTGTACCTGATTTATTTAGGCATCGGCGAGGCCGTCCAGGCCTATGAAACGGCGATTCAGTGGTTTCGTGAGGGTCGCCTGCGCGAACTCGGTGAGTCACTGTCACAAATACCGGTCATCGGCCGGATCAGCCAGGAAGCGTTTTCCCGCCTCGTTTTGTCGAATAGCGGCCAGCTTGAATCCTCACTGCTCGAAGGTGGCAAAGTGATCAGTACTTTTTTGCTGGCCCAGGGCGCCGATCTTGCCAAAAATGCATTGGTATTTGTCACCGATTTTCTGGTCATGGTGTTCACACTCTTCTTCCTGTTCCGCGACGGCGATCATTTTTATCATGTGTGTTATACGGCCATCCCTCTTGAACCCGATCACAAGGCCAAAATTTTCGAGCGGATGAATGGAACGATCGGCGCGGTCATGCAGGGAACGTTGCTGACGGCCCTTGCCCAAGGCACGGCCGCCGGACTGGCCTACTGGGCACTCGGAGTACGATTCTCCATCTTTCTCGGCGCCTTATCTGCCGTGTTGTCGTTGCTGCCGTTCGGAGGTACGTCGCTGGTCTGGATTCCCGTCGCCATTTATTTGTTCATCACGGGCTCCATCGTGAAAGGGTGTATTATGATCGGCGTTGGTGTCGGACTCGTGGGTCTGTTAGACAATCTCTTGCAACCGTTTCTCATCGGGACCAAGGCGCAGCTCCCGATGCTCTTCCTCTTCTTTTCTTCACTGGGCGGATTGGCCTCCTTCGGGTTGTTGGGCCTCTTCCTTGGCCCGATCATTCTGGCCGTCCTTATAGAAGCCTTTCATATCTATCAGGACGACTTTCAGGAACAACCGAGCGAACTCCTCGTCAAGTGACAGATTAATCGATTCTTATGGTTGCCTGGCTCCCGTGCCGATGACGCTCCCCTCCTGTTCACGCCTCAGCCGAACGGTCATCAATAACAAATGGTGAGTCTGGTCTTCCGTTGGACGCGTCCAGAGAAGACGATCCGTCTGCTTCCTCAGATCGCTCATGTATTGTCCCTGGCCGCATTGCACACACTCTCAGGGGTGGGGTACAGTGCGACCAGATCGAGTGGGAGAATCGTGCGATGGGACGCATTGCGGACACGATAGAAGACGGTTCGTTGCTCAGACGCCCGGGCGCGATCATGTTCATCTCATGCTATGAGCTGGGACACCAACCTCTTGGCCTCGCTCAACCGATGGGATTTCTCGAGCAAGCCGGGTTTGTTCCGATCGGTCTTGACATTGCGGTTGAGGACATCGATGAAGCGGCTCTTCGCCTTGCACAATTCGTCGGCATCTCTGTACCCATGCACACGGCACTCAGGCTTGGGGTGCGGGTCGCCGAACTGATCCGGAGAATCAATCCAACCTGCCACATTTGTTTCTATGGACTCTACGCCTCGATCAATGCCGAATACTTGCTTCAGAAGCTGGCCGATTCTTTGGTGGGCGGAGAGTATGAGATCCCCCTGCGTTCACTCATCGAGACACTCGATCGGGGACAGGCCATCAACCTCCTCGAAGGAGTGAGTTCTCGAAACCGGGTGGTCGGCCCTTCGTTGCGCCGCATCTATTCATCACCGGCCTCGACCATGCCCCAACCAATCCCAATCCGCCAGGGATTACCGATGTTGGGACAGTATGCGCGGCTCGCAGAGAACGGTAGGGAGCGGTTGGCCGGGTATGTCGAGGCCAGTCGTGGATGTCTTCATCACTGTCTTCATTGCCCGATCGTGCCGGTCTATGACGGGCGCTTCTTTCTCGTTCCGGAAGCTGTCGTCCTCGAGGACATCAGGCGCCAGGTCCAGGCCGGCGCAACGCATATTACCTTTGGCGATCCTGATTTTTTGAACGGACCGGGTCATTCCATGAACATTGTGTCTGCAATGCATAAGGAGTTTCCGCATCTGACGTTTGATTTCACCGCGAAAATAGAACACCTCCTGAAGCGCCGCGCTCTGATGCCAGACCTCAGCGCGCAGGGATGCCTGTTCGTCATCTCCGCCGTGGAGTCGTTCAGCGATCAAGTTCTAACCCTGTTGGACAAGGGCCATACAGGAGCTGATATCGTGACGGCGCTCGGCATTCTGCGCGAGGCCGGCGTCGCCCTTCGTCCATCGCTCGTCGCCTTCACGCCCTGGACCAGCTTGGACGATTACGAACACATGTTAGACATGATAGAGGCGCACGATCTCATCGACGCGACCGATCCAGTGCAACTGAGCATTCGCCTCTTGATTCCACCGGGGTCTGCGCTCCTCGCGAAATCTGACATTCAGCGGTTCCTCGGTCCATTGGATCAGGCCAACTTTCAGTATCCGTGGACGCATCCGGATGAGCGGATGGATCGGCTACACCTGGCGGTGAGCGCGATCGTTGAAACCAGCGCCAAGGAAGAAGACGATGCAACGGTAACCTTTGGTCGAATCCGAGGGGTGACCGACGAAATAGCCGGTCGGCACAGCGAATCCTCGACTCATACAAGGGTACGCAGGTCTGATCGTCCGAAGCCGCCTCGTTTAACGGAATCATGGTTCTGCTGCGCTGAGCCGACGACCCGGCAGTTCAGACCGCTGCTAACCAAGGGGCAGGGAGAAATTTAGCCGAGTCACATCGTTTAGAAGGGAGACGAGAAGTGGAAGTTGAATTGATGACACAAGGCACACGCATACAGGAACTCTTAGGGCTGAAGGTACCGGCAGTGGCAATCGCGTTTCGAGACCACCCACCGGCGGGCATCCCGCGGGTGACCACCGCTGCACCAGCCGGCTGTGGCTATTGGAAGCTCGCGGCTGAAGGTCAAGTCTTCTATACAGTGGCAGCGGATCACTATACCTGTCCGGTCGGGGCCCATACCCACGGGGTGGACCTGCCACCGCAGGTCGCGAATGAGCTGAACGGTCTGGTGCAGACCATGGTGGGAATGCAGTACCTCACCATGGCGGAAATTCCGATGATCCCGCGTCGCCAGGAACCCTTCCACGTGGCCCTCTATGCGCCGCTTACGAAGGCAACCTTCACCCCGGATGTGGTGCTTGTCCGCGGGACCGTCAAGCAGCTCATGCTGCTGGCGGAAGCGGCACAATCCGCGGGCGTGGCCGGCGGGGGCGCGACGATGGGTCGGCCCTCCTGCGCCGTCCTGCCGGAATCACTGCAATCGGGGCGTTCGGCCACCAGTTTTGGCTGTATCGGAAATCGCGTCTATACCGGACTCGGGGATGATGAAGGCTATTACGCCATTCCCGGCGCACAGGTTGCAGAAGTGGTCAAGAAGCTAGCCATCATCACCGAGGCGAATCGTCAGTTGGAAGCTTTTCATCGAGCACGCGCGGGAACAGGAGGATGCTGAAAAGGTCCGGCAGCGTGTTGGAAGGTTGAGACAAAGACCGACGTTGAGATGAGAAAGCGAAGTCTTTCCTCAACCTTAGCCTCGACCTCAAGCCTACATTCCTCGCTTCGGCTTGCTGAACATCCTGGGCCGTATCCTACTGTCTCAGATGTGAGAAGATAATGCCCCGACTTCTCCTCCTCTTGCCCACCGCGACTTATCGAGCAGACGCGTTCCTCGATGCAGCTCGCCTTCTCCATGTCTCTGTGACCATTGGGATGGAGCGGATTCCCGAAGGTTTCCCTGTGTCGTCGGACGAGGTCTTGTTGCTCGATATTCGATATCCACAAGCGGCCGCACGGACCGTAGTCGAATTCGTCCGGCATCACCCAATCGATGCAGTGATCGGAGTCGACGATGTGACCGCCGTCGCTGCGGCCGCCGTGGCGGAAGCAGTGGGATTGCCCCATAACTCTGTCGCGTCCGTCACCGCCGCCAGAAACAAGCACCAGATGCGCGAACTACTATCCGGACAAGGTATTCCCGTCCCCGATCATACAGTGTTCCCCTTCGACGGCGATCCGAAGGAGTTCGCGAAACAGGTCGTCTATCCCTGCGTCGTGAAGCCCCTGGTCCTCTCCGCCAGCTGTGGAGTGATTCGCGCCGATGACGAGGAGGAGTTTACGTGTGCGTTCCGTCGAGTAGGTGCACTACTGACTACCCTGGGTCTGGTGACCGTGGACGAGCAGGCCCGATGGATCCTCGTCGAAGATTTTGTGCCGGGGATCGAAGTCGCCTTGGAAGGGCTGCTCACAAGGGGAGCGCTTCAGCCTCTGGCAATGTTCGATAAGCCGGATCCGCTCGATGGCCCGTTTTTTGAAGAGACGATTTATATTACGCCGTCTCGTCTCTCCTCCGACCTGCAGCAGCAGGTCATTGCCTGTGCCCGTCGAACGACGCAGGCACTCGGACTTCAGGAAGGGCCGGTGCATGGGGAATTCCGCGTGAATAAGAACGGAGTGTGGGTCATTGAGTTGGCCGCACGGGCGATCGGTGGGCGCTGTTCAAGAACTCTGGACTTCGCCTCCGGCATGTTGCTCGAAGAACTGATCCTCCGCCACGCACTCCGGATGCCGCTTCCGCTCCTTACCAGACAACAGGAAGCGGCAGGAGTCATGATGCTTCCTATTCCATACGGTGGCATCCTGCATGAAGTGCGAGGGCAGGCTGAAGCGATGGCGGTACCGGGAGTGGTAGAACTGACAATCACGGCAGAGGCGGGCGATACTCTGGTGCCCCTTCCGGAAGGGACGCGCTATCTAGGATTTCTCCTGGCACGGGGGAAGACACCGGAAAATGTGGAGCGCTCACTTCGGGACGCGCACCGCCAATTGACGGTTGTCGTCAACGCCCTGTCGCCAGCCGCAACCGACGCGGCGGGGCTGCCATCGAAATCCGGAGCAATGAGATTCTAACAGGACTCCTGTACCAGACATGGTGGCCAAGCAAGTTCTGCTACAGAATGGCTGCAGGACCCGACAACCTTGGCGTTCACTAACTCGGCTTCTTCCGGACCTCTGCAGTCATGTTCCTCGACCACTCGTCCAGACTCTTGCCCTGTGCGGCTACGTCCGGCAGACCTGTCATATCGTGTACCCAGGCGCCTTGCACAGTCTCGCCGTCGTCCGTCACGCCCTTCTTGATGGCCTCAAGCTCTTTGTCAAACCGTTCGGGAGCTTGCTCAAGGATACGCCTGATCTTCCACTTGGTCGTGGGTTTGCCTTCCGCATCCAAGTCACAACCGTAATGGACGAGATCCACCTTTCCGGTCTCGAGCACCTTGGCTAACATGCGGTAGGTTACGCCTGAAGTGGACTGAACCAGCGCGGCCTTATACAGACGTTCGCATTTGGCGGGATCCACCTCCAACGCCGTGAGATCCTCGATCACTTTGGCGGCAACTTCCGGGGCTGTATCGACCTCTCCCATAGTAGTCCTCCTTCCTGAGCAGTGGGCCTCGGGGCAATACCGTGACCCTAGCAGACTCTTCTTTATCAGAGCAAGGCGAGCCCTGTCTCACTTCAGAATTCGCGGATTTTTCCAGGAGGCTTCGGTCCGTCAAACGCCTCGTTCAGAAGCCGGTCCGCCTTCGTGATGAACTGGTCCGTGCGGCGAACATGTCGATAGACCACCTCCTGAAAGACCAGTTCCAGTTCCTTCGCCCTCTGCCAGAGCGCTCGCAACTCTTCGTTCTTCAAACGGTAGGCCCCGGTCATCTGATTGACCAAGAGTTCGCTGTCCGAATAACAGACGACTCGTCGGCGTGTATATGCCGCACAGAGATCAAGCCCTTTGATGAGAGCACGGTATTCCGCTCTATTGTTTGTGGCAGGGCCGATAGATTCCGCACAGGCAAGCAATTCGCGCTGTTCTGCGTCCATGATGACCATGCCAATCGCTCCAGGGCCTGGATTGCCACGACAGCCACCATCAGTGTAGAGCTGAACCTCATCGATCAACTTCGGCATGGGACAGGACTATAGCACGGCACTGTCTGGCTTGAAACGCAAAGTCCTGCGGACGCCCCTCGCTGAAGAGGAGAACCGGCTGCCGTTCTCAACTATTTTTGCCCGCAACCTGCTAGACCTCCTTCCTGAGACTCCGTTACACTTCGGGACATTGTTATGGAGAAACCGATGCGAGAAGAACGCCTGACCAACTATTACACGCTGCTAGAACTCCTACCGACGGCAACGGATGCTGACATCAAAAAAGCCTGGCATGAACAAATCCAGGTCTGGCACCCGGATCGCTTCAATCATTCACCGACCTTGCACCGCAAGGCGGAAAGCCGGACACAACTGATCAACCAGGCCTATCAAACTCTGAGTGACCCCATCGCACGCACGCGCTACGACGCCACAATCCAGCCCGCGACCTCACAAAAGCAACCTTCAGCCCCTCGACAGGCTGCCGCATCAGGCCAAGCTTCCGAGTCATACTCCTCCACCCCGCCACGCCCTCAACCAGCTCCACGGT
>JBBRRM010000155.1:0-7330 GCA_038275915.1 Nitrospirales bacterium | reverse complement strand
GTCATAGGTAAGCGGTTTCGGTTCTGTCATAGCGCGGGTTAATGTCTCGCGGTAATAGGCCGAGGTTCCTGGTCCGCTGATTTCCGACGACCACAATTCAAACAGGCAAACACTGTGATCGCAAGTCCTGCGTTCAGATCCACTGCCCTCTCCGGTAACATCGCCCCGCGGCATTTATCACAAATCGTCATGGCCACACTTTACCATGGTAAAAAATGGAAGCATATCCATCTGAAGTACTGGTCTGCATGGGAAATAGACCTCTTGCCAGTCGCCGGGTAGGCCATTTGCGCGGGCTGTCGAGAAAGAAAACCTCGTGGTGACTCAGCATGACCAAGCGGTGGAGTCCTTGACAGAGGGGAGACGCTCCCATAGGATTGTGGCGTCAATGAGAGGCCCCTACCATGTATAGAATTATCCTCATTTTATCGCTCCTCGTTGTGCTCTATTTCCTCCTCCGTCGGGCTTTGCGAGAGTTCAAAGGTCATGGTGAGCCGGAGCTTCTCCCTCCGGGTAAGAATCATATGGTGCAGGATCCGGTTTGCCGGGTGTTCGTTCCAAGAGGAGCGGCGGTAACGGAAGATATCGGAGGCCAGACCTATTACTTCTGCAGCCGATCGTGCGCACACAAATTCCAGCAACAGCTCGCCGGCTAGCAGCCCGAGTAACTATAATCCGAGAGTTTTTCTTCTTTGTCGAATGTAAGGCTGATCTGGCATTGATTGGGGGAAAAGTTAAACAGGGGCAGGCCGGATTTTCCTCCGGCAATCCGATAGTAGGTCCACTTTTCCTTGCCAAACCAACCGGGGGCTTTCCCGTCAGGGGTGCCCCAGTTTTTCTCGAACCAAGCCTTGTCTTTGCCCTGGAGTTCGGCTGGCTTGAGGGAAGCTTCCAAGTAGGGGTTGTTTCCGCCGCAGGCATTCAGCACCAGGCAGCTGAGGAGGAGCCAAGAAGATCGTCGCATAAGTTGTCTCCTGGTCGATGTCAACTTAGGATGAGATTAACGCGTCGCGTATCATTCCGTTGACGAAACGATTCTATCCGCCGTCCGGAGGCCTGTCAAACCGCCCCCAGGAGGAATTCCAAACATCGAAGAAGACTTCTTTTTCGAGCAACTTTTCACCCATGATGAACCCGGTCGATGTTGTCGGGGGAACGAAAGGATACGACCATGAAATTCTATCTCGATACCGCAAGCGTGAAGGAAATTCAGGAAGCGGCGAGTCTCGGTCTGTTAGACGGCGTCACGACGAACCCTTCCCTCGTGGCGAAAGAGGGGCGTGTGTTCCGTGAAGTCCTTGTCGAGATTTGCAATATCGTAGATGGCCCGGTCAGCGCTGAGGTCGTCAGTCTCGAAGCCGATGCCATGGTAAAGGAAGGCAAAGAGCTCGCGAAGATCCATAAGAATATCGTGGTGAAGGTGCCCTTGATTGCGGAGGGGTTGAAGGCCACCAAAAGATTGACTGCCGAAGGCATCAGGGTAAATGTCACCTTGTGCTTTTCTCCCACGCAGGCACTACTCGCGGCAAAAGCGGGTGCCTGGTGCGTGTCGCCCTTTATCGGTCGACTCGACGACATTAGTTCGAACGGGATGGAGTTAATCAGGCAGATCCTGACCATCTACCGTAATTACGACTTTAAAACCCAGGTGCTGGTGGCGAGCGTCCGTCATCCTCAGCATGTCGTCGAGGCTGCGCTGGCTGGTGGGCATATCTGTACGATGCCCTTCTCGATTTTCCAGCAGATGGTGAAACATCCGCTGACAGACAGCGGGCTGAAGAAGTTCCTGGCGGACTGGGAGGCACAAACTAAGAAGTAAAAGATAGCAGGATGCTGAAAAAGTCCGCCAGCGGCGTTCTCGCCTCGAAAGCATCCTCAACGTAGCCCGGAGGCTACGCCTCCGGTGTTTTCATCGGCTGCGGCCTTGCTGAACGGCCTTTTTGAGCACCTGTGGTACGGCTCTTCTGTGGTGGCACCACAGTTTTTCAGCTGCGTACTATGAGCTAGGTCGTGTGCGCTCCAGCGCGGCAAGGTGTTGCCGAGCGGTGGCAAAGATGTGGTGAAACATTGGCCTGGTCAATAGGCCCGTGAAGGTATTTTGCTGGCTGGGATGGTAGGAGCCGATCAATGTAATGCCCCATGGGAGGACCTGTACGATCCCATGGGAAAACTTCGGCAGCGGGGAAGGAAGTTGTAAGCCCGCATCGCGGCAGGTTTTCAAATAATGATCGAACGCGATCTTCCCCAGCGCCACCACCACTCGAACCTCCCGTAACAACCGGATTTCTTCCTGTAAATGAGGGCGGCAGGCCTTGAACTCTTCAGGAGCCGGTTTATTGTCGGGTGGCGCACAACGAACGGTGGCGCCAATATAACAATCTGATAATTTCAGTCCATCATCCCGGTGGTGAGAGCCGGGTTGGTTGGCAAAGCCGAATCGATGTAATGCGTCATATAACCAGTCCCCGCTTCGATCACCCGTAAAGACCCGTCCGGTTCTGTTGCCGCCGTGTGCGGCTGGTGCGAGACCGAGGACGTACAGGCGCGCGTGGGAATCCCCGAATCCGGGAACCGGCCGCCCCCAGTAGGTCCAGTCCTCGAATTGCTTTCGTTTCTCTGCGGCGATCGCCTCCCGATAGGTGACGAGCCGTGAACAGGCGGTGCAGTGGGTGATGCGATCATTGAGGAGGGTCAGTGCACGCATAAGCCAAAGCAGTCTAACATGAATGCGAAAGTCGATCATGCTTGCCGGTCCCTGGCCGTGCTGTTAGCATGAGGCTTCGAATTCAATCGTTCATCGCATGTAGGAGGCAGGATTGGTATGACGACATGGGTTCGACGAGCGCTCGTGCTCTGTGGGTTATGGATGATGGCCACGCTTCCAATTGCGATGGGCACCCAGCCGCAACCTGAACATCCCGAGGCGAAGGACAGCGCGCCTCGATCCGGGGCCAATGGAGACTCGGAGCGAGAGGTGATCCTGATTGATCCCCTTGAGAACCCCATCGAGCCAGAGGATCGTCTCGTCATTCTTCCTGAAATCAAACGGGACGGAGAGCGGTATTTCCTCAGCTCGTTCAAGTTGCCTGACAAGCTGACCTTTGCCGGTCAGCCGGTCCCGCTCGATAACTGGCAGGTCCGTGAACGTATCGAATATGAGTTCTATCAGTTTCTGGAAGATCAAGGTGAAAGTATCATCCTTGCGAAACGCACGGGGCGCTGCTTCCCTCCCGCCGAAAAACAACTGGCCGATTCCGGCTTGCCAGACGATCTCAAGTATATGCTGCTGGTGGAGAGCAAGTGCGTGGCTGCCGCCTATTCAAAAGCGAAAGCGTCGGGCCCCTGGCAGTTCATCCCTTCTACCGGACGCCGCTATCGTCTCAAGAGCGATGCGGTTCGCGACGACCGTCGCAATCTAGAGATGTCGACGGAAGCGGCAGTCAAGTATTTGCGATATCTCAAGGATTTTCAGCAAAACGATTGGTTCATGGCCATGGCCTCGTACAATGCCGGCGAAGAACGAGTCCGCCGGTTATTGAAGGAGCAAAATATTACCGACTATTGGAAGATGCACGGGCCACGGGAAACGATGCGCTACGTCCCGAGAATCATCGCGGCCAAGGAAATCTATTCGCAACCGGAAAAGTACTTGGGGCTGAGCAAGAAAGATCTGTATACGCCGATGGAGACTGAAACGGTCACCGTCAACGTGAAAGATACCCAACGAGCCCTCACCTCCATTGCCGAGGAATATGGGACCTACTTCTTGGAGCTCAAGATGCTCAATCCCGAATTCAAGAAGGATGTGCTCCCACGCGGGATTTATCAGATGAGAGTTCCACGGCAGACCTGTCCGGCTCGTTGCTTCAAGCAGGACAAGATGCCCTAGTTCATCGCCAGCATGATGCAGATTCCTCCCTTTCCCACCCGGCCGCTTCTGAAGAAATTACTCGTTCGAGGACTGGATGCGGTCGACGCCCATAAGGCGGTCGCCCGCGCCATCTCCAGAGATAGAGACGAACTGATCATCGGCCGGCGCAGGTATGACTTGCGTCGCTACGAGCGTGTGATCGTGGTTGGAGCGGGGAAGGCGGCGGCCTCGATGGCGCAGGCAGTAGAACAGCGCTTGGGGCGTCGGCTGCAGAGCGGATTCGTCGTAGTGAAGCATGGCCACGGTCTGCCGACAAAACGGATTGTCGTGGCGGAAGCCGGTCACCCGGTTCCCGATCGGGCAGGTCAGCGGGCAGCCGCCAGGCTCTGTGCCATCGCGGCAGCACTCGGCCGACGCGATCTCCTGATCGTGCTCCTGTCTGGCGGGGCCTCCAGTTTATTGCCGGCTCCGGTCGCAGGCATTACACTGGCAGACAAACAACGGACCACGCAGGCACTCTTGCGATGCGGAGCCAGTATCCGTGAGATCAATACCGTTCGAAAACATCTCTCTCGCATCAAAGGTGGACGTCTCGCCGAATTGACTGAGGCCACCGTTGTGACGCTCATTCTTTCCGACGTCCTGGGTGACGACCTCAGCGCCATTGCTTCGGGGCCGACAGTCCCAGACCCTACGACCTATCAAGACGCTGTCGCGATTCTCAAACGCTATCGCATCTGGCAGGCGATTCCCCGACGAGTCCGTCAGCATCTCGAGCGCGGATGTCAGGGCCTCGAGAGGGAAACTCCAAAGCCCGGGTCGCCTCCGTTTCGTCGGGTTCATCGGCACATCGTCGGGAACAACGCCATCGCCGTGACGGCCGTTGCCCGTGCAGCCAGAGAGGCAGGTCTTCGAACCTTCGTGCGTACGGAGACCTTAACAGGAGAGGCCCGAGACGAGGGAAGACGATTCGGAGCCATAGCGAAGAATATTGTGCGCAAGGGCAAGCCGGTCCAGAGGCCCTGCTGTGTGGTGGCCGGTGGAGAAACCACCGTAACCGTCACCGGAAAAGGGACCGGCGGGCGAGCACAAGAATTTGCCGCAGCCGCCGCGCTTGAAATCGCCGGTCTGGCCAAGGTGTGGGTGGCGGCGATCGGCACCGATGGCACCGATGGTCCGACTGACGCGGCCGGAGCCGTCGTTGACGGTGATACTCTCGCCCGCGCGCAACGCCTCTCGGTGGATCTCACGGACGCGCTGAAAGCCCACGACACCTACCCCGCATTGAAGAAACTTCAGCAACTCGTCCTCACCGGACCCACCGGCACGAACGTGAACGACCTGTACCTCCTCCTCGTGCTCTAGCAGGAGGCTGAAACAAGTCTCTCTTCTCACCGCCAAACCGGGTGCGCCAAGACGCACCTTTCACCGCGAACGGCCTGCACGAAGTGCGATGTGTGCCTCTTCGGTCGTTCACTGCCGCCTTCAAGAACGGCCTTTTCGAACCTCCCACCGGCCTTGAATCATTATGAACAATGATCTGTGAGGGCAAACGGGGAACGAAAATTGTTTTTACGCAGCCTGCTAGGTAGTATCCAGTTCGATGGATCGTCCTCTCCTTCTTCCATTGATCGCTTGCACTCAACCATCTCTGGTCGGGGGGAAAGCCATAGGCTTAGCCCGCCTGATCGCAGGGGGATATGCTGTTCCCTCTGGATTCTGCGTAACGACGGAGGCCTACGATCACACGTTCCGCACAACCGGGTTCTCTCCAGCGGAACAGTGGCAGGCCGCTCTGTATTCATCCGGGGCCGAACGCCAACGGATACTCTCCCACTGCCGCACGATCATTCAGAATGCCGATATCGTCGAGCTGACGGCTCAGATCGCCGAAGAGCTGCAACGGCTTGACCTGCCGTTGCACGGGCTGTGTGCTGTCCGGTCATCCGCGACGAATGAGGATGGAACTCAGGCGAGCTTTGCCGGAGTGTATCGCACGCGCCTCGGCATCCCACTGGAAGGGATAGGCTTGGCAGTGAAGGACCTGTGGATGTCGATTTGGGATGAGCGGGCTCTGAATTATCATGCGACGTCAGGATTGAGCGAAACACCTCCTGCCATGGCGGCCGTGATTCAACCACTGTTAGAGGCACGAGCCGCCGGTGTGGCCTATTCCATCCATCCCCTCGCAGGATGGACGACTCAGGTCGTGATCAATGCCGTTGCCGGGCTGGGGGCCACTCTTGTCGATGGGCGCGCGACGCCGGACCAGTATGTGGTTGAGATGGCCGAGAACAGTCAGCCGATCCGGATTCTCGAAAGGACGATCAGCAGGCAGACTGAGTCATTGCAGGCAACCGGCCAAGGCCTCCGCGACATTCCGTTGCCGGATGATGAAGTGGGTCGCGCCACGTTGTCGGACGACCAAGTGTTTGAACTGGCCCGTGCGGCCAAGCAGATTGAACGGACATTCGATCATCCAGTTGACCTCGAATGGGCCTACGATAATCGGGGTCTGTGGCTGCTCCAAGCCAGACCCATTTCGGGCGTGACTCGATCCCCGCAGCTCACTAATGATGACTGCGAATGGTCGCGTGCCAACTTCAAGGAAACCCTCCCGGAGCTGCCGAGTCCGCTCGGGCTTTCGTTTCTCGAACTCTTCATGGAGCGCTACATTATTTCACCCTATCGGCGACTGGGGTGCCGAGTTCCCCAAGGGGTCTCATCGGTTCGCACGTTCCAGGGGCGTCCCTACATCAACATGACGCTCTTTCATTCGCTCGTCGTTCAACTGCGGGGAAACCCATCTCTGCTGGCGGAGCAGATGGGAGGGGAAATTCTCAGCAGGGTGCCGGAGGCCCATCCGATCGGGTGGGTGGCGTTCGCCCGTGCCGCGGTCGCGATGATGGCCGAGATGCGAAGGGCCGTGCGATATGGGCCGACCTGGTTCGCCGAGATGAAGGCGATGGCGGCCGAGCACCACGCCGATGGCCTTCAGACTCTTTCCGGTGCAGACATCACCGTGCGCCTCGACGCCATCGGGCAATGGCTTGAGAGACACGAACTGACGTTTGGCATTGCGGGAGGAGTGTCGCAGTGTTTGCAAGCCTTAAGCGGCTTGCTGCCTCGTTGGCTGGGCGAAGATTGGCGAACATTGTTGAATGGGGCGCTGCAAGGTCAGGGGGCGGTGATCAGCGCGCAACAGATTCTTCGGTTGGCGGACATTGCGAACCTGGCTCGGCGCGATCTTTCAGTGACTTCGTGGTTCAACGCGGAGAGATGGGATTCGGGTGAGTGGTATCGCCAGCTCAAGGGGACTCAATTTCTCCGTGCCTTCAATGGGTATCTCGAAGACTTTGGCCACAGGGGAGTCGCCGAGTCGGATGTCATGTCCCCCCGGTTTGCGGATCGACCGGAAATATTACTGGCGGTCTTGCGAACACAGATTCTGGCTCCAAC
>JBBRRM010000154.1:0-7341 GCA_038275915.1 Nitrospirales bacterium | reverse complement strand
AGCCGCCGTAGTCCCAACCCAGCTTATAGCCACACGCCCCGTCACTTTTCCCAATTCCGGACCGATCGGCACGACCAGCGCGATAAACGGGGCCAGTTCGCGGACATCCACCTCCAGCCTTCCCTTGACTTGAATCTGCAGACCGTCGGGATGCGCCTGTGATTCCCACGATACGATCGGCACTGCCTGCGGACGTTGAGACACCAAGGTGGCTGACCAGGTAGTCGCCGAATGGCCTGTGATTGTGAGGCCATAGGTGGCTGTGTCACGACCCTGAAACGACAGATGTCCCCCCAGCTCACCCTCCCGATACATCACCACACCGGAAATAGTTACCTTCCGGAGAGGCCCCGTCGCCTGTTCACGAAAAATGGTCACGTGATCCAGATGCAATTCGGCAAAAGGAAGGATGGGAAGGCTTCGCATGAGATCCCCCGCGGTCAGCAGACTCCATGGCGAATCGTCACGATCGGCGCTGTCTCGAATGAGTCCCTTCTCATCGCTACGGCCGGATGGCTGCGCATTTAAAATCTGGACGGCCACGTAGGGAAGCGACACCCGATCGATACGCCCTTGAAGGAGCTGGGTCACGCGATATTGGATTTCTGCATCCGTGAGCGAGACGGTTAAACTTTCACCGCTCAAGTCCTGCTGGAAAGAGACGACAGGAATATGCATACCCTGCCAGCCTGGATAGCCCAGCTGGATAATGACGTTCTTATAGCCGTGCTGTCGAAGACCTTCTGCTAATAAGTACGAAGCTGTCAGCGGCAGGAGCAGATAAAGACTCACGACAATCACTAACCCAAGGAGAATACCGATCTGGCATCGATGAGAAAGCATTGTTTCCTGTTCAGTTCATCAGCAGTCTGTGAACGGTTGTCAGATAATCACGACGGATCTGTCAAGCGTGCTGACCCAGCTCTGGATCGGGACATGATGGAATTTGACTCATCTTTGCTGTGGTATCGAAAGGGCCTTCCCGCTAACATGGTGGCATGGCACTCTGTTTCTCGGCCCAGAGCCTGACCACACACGACAAGGTCCCTCCCCTCTTCACAGATAGCCCTACCATACTTCTTTCGATCTCCTGACGCACGGGCACGCTCCAATGAAGAACCATATTATCAAGTCTGTGACATTCTGGCCCGTCGACATTGTCCTCACCGAACCGTTTGTCGTGGCGACGGGCACTCGCGTAGTCGCAGAAAATGTCTTTGTCTGCATCAAGCTGAACGACGGCACGCATGGCTATGGGGAAGCTGCGCCATTTCCCGAAGTCGGAGGGGAAGATCGGAAGTCCTGTCTGGCGGCTCTAGAAAGGCTGGCACCATCACTCATCGGCAAATCCGTTGAAGGCTATCGTGCGCTCGCACACCACATGGTTGAGCAGGCCGCCCTACAACCTGCCGCACGCTGTGGACTTGAGACCGCCTTGCTTGACGCGTTCTGCCGGACCTCACACATACCGATGTGGCAACTCTGGGGCAGCGCCGATGTTCGAGCGCGCGAAACCGATATCACGATTCCCATCAGCGTGCTGGACCATACCGTCGCCCTGGCGCGTGGCTGGTACGAGAGGGGATTCCGCCTCTTCAAGATGAAGGTAGGTAAAGATGTCGAGAACGACATCCGGCGCCTGGCAGCCGTGCATCGCGCACTTCCAGGCATCTCGTTCATCGGCGATGGCAACCAAGGTTTCTCACGGCAAGACTGTCTGACGTTTGCAAAGGGGGTCAAGGCATGCGGCGGAACAATGATATTGCTTGAACAGCCTGTGGTACGGGATGACCTCGACAGCATGGCGGCGATCCGCCGGGAGACCGGCATTCCCGTTGCCGCCGATGAATCAGTCCGCTCGCTTGCAGACGCGCGAGAGGTCGTCGCCCGAAGCGCGGCTGACTACGTCAACATCAAAATCATGAAGACCGGCGTCGTCGAAGCCGTGGACATTGCATCCTTCGCCAAGACATCCGGCCTCAAGCTGATGATTGGGGGGATGGTCGAAACACGCATTGCGATGGGCTGTTCCTTCAGCCTGGTCCTGGGACTAGGCGGTTTCGACGTGCTGGACCTTGACACTCCGCTCTTGTTGGCCAGCGATCCCGTCACAGGTGGCTATCGCTACGAAGGGCCACGCCTACAACTCTGGTCAGGCCCCGGCCTCGACATGAAAGCACACCCTCAGTCTGACGTCATCACCATCGAATAGATCAGCTGCCCGCTTCGTCGCACTTCTTACAATTCAAAACTTCTCCGAGATGCTGTTTCCGCCCTTCCGCCATCAGGACCCAGGGCCGATTCGTCATCGGTGGCTGGTGACGTACATGTTGGCCATGGCCACACTGGAGGTCAGCCACCCAATCACCGTATTCGTCCAGATGAAATCCGACAATGGCTTGCTGCACGCCCAAACCTCCGTCAGTTCCTCGTCATCGATTCCTTGGCACAGACTGCGGAAAACCGATTGTGCACGATGGAAACTCAATGCTCCGCGCACCTAGGGAAAGTGGAAGGATACCCGGCAGGATGCTCAAAAAGTTCGTCCAGCAATTCGGAGGAAGGCTGAGGTCGAGGTTAAGGTTAAGCAAAGTCTCGAGTCTATATTCTTAGCCTCAACCTGATCCTCAATCTTCTCGCATGCTGGCGGACTTTTTCAGCATCCTGTTAGCCGTATGCTACACTCGCGCGATTGAGCGCATGTTAACACGAACGGAGGAGTCAGCGTGATGAGGCAGACTGATTCAAGAATCGGCTTCGTGGGAGTCGGACGGATGGGGGCCAACATGGCTCGGCGATTGAAGGATCAGCAGGAGACCATCGTAGCCGTTTACGACAGGGATCGCGCCAAGGCTGCCGACCTTGCGAAAGAGCTGGGCTGTGAAGCGGCTACGACTCCTGCCCGCGTCGCAGAGCTTGCAGTCACCATTCTGACTGTCGTATCCGATGACGAAGCCATGCGCAAGATTTTTTCCGCGACCGACACAGCGAGTCTACTCCGTCATGCCCAAGACCGGCTCTTCATAAACTGCGCCACCCTCTCACCGACTATACACATTGACGTCGAAAATCTGGTGACGCAACGAGGAGGCAAGAGTCTCGAAGCCTGTATGGCCAGCAGTATCATGCAAGCTCGCCAAGGCACGTTGTACTTCATGTGTGGGGGTCGCCGGGATGTGTTCGAGTCTGCGAAGCCGCTCCTGGAAAAATTGAGTGCGCACCTGCGCTACATCGGATCGGCAGGAGAGGCTGCGAAAGCTAAAGCGCTCGTCAACATGGTGATGAACTGCAATACGGCCGCACTGGCAGAAGGGCTTGGCCTTGGAGCAGCACTCGGCCTCGATCTGACGATATTGCGAGGCATCTTCGCCCAAACGGGGGCCGCCTCGCGCGTATTAGAGACCGACGGCGAGGATATGCAAAACCAGGCCCATGACTGCTACTTCTCGTCTGCTCATGCAGCCAAAGACTCGGGCATTGCTCTCGGGTTAGCAAAGGCTGCCGGGCTCACCCTCCCCTTAGCTCAAGCAACCTACGATCAATACCAGCGACTGATCGCACTCGGTAAAGGCGAATTGGACAAATCCGCCGTCTCTGAACTCACCTTCAAAGATCGCATTTCACGCTAAACTCAGTTCAGCAAGTGGGCGATACGATCGACTTTCCACGCGGCAAAAATGAACTGGCCTGGGTCGCCATCTCTGACGCAATAGTCGCGAATACGGCCGTGAATGATAGGGATTACTTCTGCCCGGAAGGGGTGGACGATCGTTGATTGGGCACCACGCGGCCGCACTCTTGGCACGATGAGCTGCTCCCGATACCGGACCATTCAGGTTCGGTGTTACTCGACAACCCACTGCCAAGATACAGGTCCGTGGCCTCGATAGAAGTCATCGCCGCGGCATTGCCCACATACCGTACACTGGCAAATGCCCCGACATCGCTTACGGGGATCCGATCTACCTGTACTACGCCGTCACGATAGCTCGTTAAGAGCCAGGCGTCAGGCGCAGATGTTGTGATCGGCAATGCGCGGACCTGGTAACTGATGGTGTCTACTCCGGATCCCTTCCGTACCTCCGGGGTGTAATACTTCAACGTCCCTGTCATGGCAAATTCCAAATCGACAAGACTGTCCGTGTACGCATGGTTTGAGGCGTGATAGATATATTCCAAGCGCTCGACTTCATGAACTACGATTTCTCCCTCAACAGTCATGGCCTTGACCACAAAGTGGTGATAAGAAAATGTGGCCACTGAGACGAGAATACCCAGGATGGCCACGACGATCATCAATTCGATCAAGGTGAAGCCGTGAGGAGTCTGGATGCGGGGCTGTCGATACATTGTCATAACTTCCTGGCTTCGTGAGGTGGGCCGATCTCGAATCGACTTAGCGCCGCCTGAATGCGATCCAATGCCTCCGTGGTAGTCTGTAACTGGCGAAGCGCATCTGATACTCCGACACCCTGAGCCGACATGATTCGCTTCGCGCCATCGACGGCCGCTCGAGCGCGAGATGATTCCTGCTGCATCGTTTCAACCCTTTGCCCAACGTGATCCCAGCCTTGATTGAGAAGCTGCGTCAGTTCCTTCAATCGGTCTGCCTCACGGAACTGGAGACGATGCCACACCGCTCCTGCTGCCCAGGCTCTGGCGCTCTGACCCAGGCGCTCGAGCGCATTGGCGACACGACGCGTCATCAGTAGACTGAATAGAATAGCCCCAAAGAAAAATACCGGGATGGCAACCCACACCGTATCGCTCAGAAGGAGCAGTTGACTCGCGGCAACCTGGCGATCGGTCAAAGACGCATCTGAAAAGAGCGTAATCGCAGGCAGGACATATGGCACGCAGAACGCGAGCACGAAGAATAGGCAAGCATAGAGTGCCATACTTACAGCAAGCTTGCACGTATATGCCTTCTGCTCTTGTTGAACGGCTGCAACAACATGCTCAGCATTGGAGGGGGGCACGGCCAACGCCACAGTTGCCATATCATTCTCCATGGGTCACTCCTCTTCCAAACCTTTAGGCACCCTTTTCGTCAGATCCAAGCGTACCATTACCCCCTGAAACCACAACCAATTTCTCGACTTCATCGCGTCCGAACAGATCACGGCTGGACGGCCAGACAAACATGCCTACTTCTTCAGCACACGATTACCGCTTTTCAAAGGGGAGTTCTGACCGCCGACTGGCAGGAAAGTAGGTCCACCGCTTCTGCTCGTTCTCATCGAAGCTGCCGAGAAAGGTCACAAATCGATCGAGGGCACGGAATTCAGCGAGCGTGATGGTACAGTGGACGGGATCAATGACCCGCGCATCGAACTGACCCACCACATAGAGCAATCCCGCTCGGGTTTGATAAAGGTTCCGTCGGCTTACATGCCCCGTATTAGGAAACAACTCGATCTCGCTGGAGCAGGGTCCAGGTCCTCCGAGCATCAATCGAAGATCATGCCGGGAAAGAAACGGATGGGTGGCGACTCTGGTGATCGTCAGACGAACCTGATCCGATGGAAATTCGACAGTGGCCGATACCGGGACATCGCTGTTGCAGGCCGTCAGCAGGATCAGGAGGAGGCCAACGAACCCCTTCACCCAACCTCCCCGATTACTTACCTGTTGGAATTTTCGGTGCGGCACCAATCGCATCCAACCCCGCCCGTGCACAGGCATCGTCGAGGTGCGCACCTGGTGCCCCACCAACGCCGATCCCTCCGACAACTTCGCCGCCAATCTCGATCGGCAGCCCACCCCCTAAAATCAATACCTGATCGTTCATTTCGCGAAGAGCTTGGAGGGTCGGCACCTTATTGATCAGCTCAGCCATCTCGGTGGTAGGACGGCGAAGACTCGCGGCCGTGTAGGCCTTCTTCCTGCTGCTATCGACCGTGTGCGGCCCCGCGCCATCAGCTCGGGACATTGCGCGCAGCACGCCGGCCCGATCCACGATCGACACGCTCACCCGATACCCGTCTTTTTTGCAGGCATCCAATGACGCCTGGATCGCGTTGCTAGCCATAGACATCGGCAACACCGCCTCTTTCGGCAAGTCATCAGCGGCCGGCGCCGTATAAGGCATCAGCATCACACACGCGGTCGCGATAAGGAGACGAGACGCCACAGTCGCAGAAAACCTATGGTGCAGGTGAACAGATGCCATCGGTCTATCTCCTGTTTATACGGAAAATGTATGCGACTGAGCGTACGAAGGCGCGAGGGGCCTGTCAAGAGGGCAACGTTGGTCAGGAATTGAGAAAGTGGGGAAGGCGCTTGTCAGCTCCAGACTACGCGCTCTTGATTGAGGAGGTAGTCGATGACCTCAATGCTATTACGCATCTGTATCTGCGCCTTTTCGGACATAGGGAGGACTGCACCGACCAGCTTGCCTGATTCGACATCGTCGAGCGACGGAATTCCATCAGCTCCACGCTTCTCTAGATCTTGTCGGTAACTTGCCACTGTCCCCTCCTGTTTTCTCTGACAAGATCAGCAATTCTTACGCCAGAGACTTATCGGCTATTTCTTCTCTTCTCTTACAACGTACAGATAGCATAGCACATAGGAGTCGATGATCCGCTTAGACTCACCTATCTTATTGATTTACAACTATCTTTCGGTAGACCGTCGTGCAGCAGTAGAGGCAGGTGGAAGGGCACCGAGATATGGGAAATGACCAATCTTGAGAAGCGGCGTGTCGAGACGCAGGCGAAAATCGTCATGCACTGCGTCAACAAAGTACGGGTCACCGGTAATATCTGACTGGGCCTTAAGTTCTGGAGCTGGTTGGTTCGGATTACCCACGCGCAGGTAATCACCCTCTGTGTTATAGAATGCATTGAACGAGGTGCTGATCCGACTGGACGGGGCGATCACAAAACCCACTCGATTCAACCCGACCACATTGCCGGTGACGTCGCTCTGGGATTGCCCGAGAAACGCCGCGCCGCCGCCATTCTTGACGAGAGTATTGCTCACCAGCACGGCTTTAGCACGGTCGCTGACCACGACGGCCTCGAAAAGACTTCGGGTAATCACGTTTCGCTCCAACCGCACATTCGACTTGCCCGCGATCGAAACGCCATGATCGTTATCGTGAATAAAATTCCCGGTGAGGACAGCCTCTGAATCGGCAAACTGCGCGCCGGTCGTCTCGCTCCCCCCAATGATACAATCCTCGATTCGCACATCGTGGACCTGCTGGCTGAACAACATGCCGTTGATATTGAGCCGGCGGAGGACAATCCCTTGCCCATTGAAAAGGCCGACGGCATGGCCTCCATGATCATTGATGGTCATATCGCTGATTTCGATGTCCGTCGCCCCATAGGG
>JBBRRM010000153.1:0-7381 GCA_038275915.1 Nitrospirales bacterium | reverse complement strand
AGGCCCGACATTCTTCCTCTAAACTGTTTGCCTCAGCCTTAACCTTCCAATTGCGCTGGCAGACTTTTTCAGCATCCTGCTAGTCGAGCCCCGCATGGGCCCTCAGCTTGTTATAGTCGAATACCGCATGGCCCACGCGCCTGATTCCAGGGTCGTGGCGCTCCATACCGGCAATCACAGCAGCGACTTGCTCGCGACCGGCGACTGAAGTTGCGACGTGACGCGGCAAGTGATTCCCCAGCGCCGGGCAGGCTTGTTCCGCCCACTCCAAGTACAGGGTCGCCAAAAATCCTTTTAAGAGTGCCCGATCCTCCTCCGCCGAAATGACTAACGTGAGAGGCTCCTCGACGGCCAACTCAGACTCCTTGAGCTGTCGGGGCGGTGGCGTATAGGTTTCACCACGGAAATGAAGAGAGAATCCGAACGTCCCCGCCAGTTTGTGTTTGATGGCATCGAGCCGCTCTCGCGAATCACACTCCACCCACAACTGTGTCGCCGTGAGGATGAGTCTTGCAACCGTCGCGGATTTAAGCGCGCCGCAGGCCTCTCGCTGCACGAAGTGCACCGCGTCCTTCGACGCTGATGCGCTACCGCTGGAAGCAAGACCCGATTCCCGCTCAAACCCCTCAAACCCTGCTATCGTCTCAGCCATGTGCCGGTACTCGTTATGTTCGTACAGGGCCAAGGCATACAGATAGGGCTCCCGCCCTTCTGTCACATAGCGAATACTCACGACGGCATCGACAAGCGCGGCTAACCGCATGCGAGCGAAGGTCCATAGCAGCACATGTCCGAAGCGCTTGGCATATTCCGGCCAATCGCCGAGTTCGAAGGACCCAGCGGAAATTTCGATTTCTCGTCGATAGTCGAGTGCCCCGTTCAGCACGCCCTTTCCGTCTTCGTTGGATAACAGGATCGCAGCGCCAGCAATGACCGCCTGCTCCCACTCCACATCGCCCGGCTCGCGAATCATTCGCGTGAGGAGGACCTGCCCCGGTTGCAGTCCGTTGCGGAACGCTCCATCCGGCACGCGATAGGCCCGCTTGTCTCCTATGGACCGGAAGACCAGGCGCTGATCCTGCTCGTCGACCGACAGGAATTCGATCAGATCGAGATAGGAATGTTTCAACGGATCCAACCACTCCCGTTCTTCTTGTGGAATATGCTCGGTGATGACGTCGCGCAGTTGCTCGATCAAGGTCAGTTGCCCATCCTGCGGGTAAAAGTCGGCGTAGAGTAAGAGGTTGGCCAACTCCGTTTCCTGCGGCAGGGGGGATAATAGGGCCTTTGCCCCGCCTTCGAGATAGGGCTGCAGAGCGAGCCTCAATGCGATCTGCCGCTGAGCAGCCAACCCGGGCTCTAACGAAAGTGATTCCAGGCGAGTGAGTAACGCGTCGAGCGAAGGGCTCAGAGGCACCCACAGACCGGCTGTCCTTTCACTCGCGAGCTTCATAAATTTCTTCCATCACCATGGCCTCGGCATCGAACCAATCTTCAAGATCGTGCCCGTCTCGATAGCCCCGATCCTGCCATAATTCAAAGGCCTTCTTCGAAATCCGTTCCCTCCTGCCATCCGGCAGCTCGATGGCTTGTGGCGATGCCGCCAAGGGAGGGCGCTGCGAGGGTTTCATTTTCTTTGTCGGTTTGGCCGAACTCATCATAGCTACTCCCTTACTTATGTCCAGTCCTACGGGAGGCATGTCTCCGGAATCATTCGGCTATGGCCCGGTGGTCCGCCCTTGGGTTTCGCACTGTAAGGACCGGGCAGTGAGCTTTTCTCAGAACGGCCTCCGCCACGCTGCCGGAGAGGGCATGCGAGATGCCGCGGCGTCCATGCGTGCCCATGACGATAAGGTCGCAAGGCAGAGTCTGAGCCGCATCTAAGATTGAATCGATCGGAAGGCCGCCTCGCAGTTGAATCTCCACGGGTACATGGGGATGCCGGTGGGAGGAGGCCAACTCCTCCAGCCGCTTCGTCCAATTCTCGCGCACCTCTTCACGCGTTCGGATATGGCCAAGGGTAAAGTCCAGTCCGTAGGATACCGGCTCCAACACATGTAGCAACATCAAGGAGGCCTCAGCCTGCCGCGCCACCATGACTGCAAACTCTAGGGCATCGAGGGAACAATGAGAAAAATCGATTGGCACGAGGATGCGCTCCAACGAGACAGGCGTCGGCAACGAACCCTCCTTCTGGGCGCCGTGTCCAGGCTCCGTTCGCACAGTCAGCACTGGACAGGAAGCTCCGCGAATGACCCGTTCGGCTGTACTGCCTAACAAAACATGCGCGAGGCCGGTCTTGCCCCTGGTCCCTACGACGATAAGGTCTGAATCCTCAGCCCGCGCCGCCGAGATTACCTCTTCACTTGGAATCCCCGTGGCAACCCTGGTCGTGACCGCGATGCCGCGCCGCTCCGCACGGGCTTTGAGATCTACTAACTCCGCCGATGCATGCTTGAGCAGATCAGCCAAGTATTGCTGATTGACAAGGTAATTGGGATTGAGCCCCGGTGGAAATTCCGCGACGCTGAGCACCGTCAAGGAAGCTTTCCACGAACAGGCGAGGGCACAGGCATAGTCTTCCGCCCGCTGGGCCCATCGTGAAAAATCCGTGGCAAACAAAATTCGCGTAATCAAGGGTGTCGTCCTCTCATATTCCACCAGACCTAGCAGTCTACTGAAAGACTATTTGGGCACGGCCGAACTTCGATGGCCCGCAAGGCCGTTCAGCAAGGCCGCAGGCGATGAAAACACCGAGGCGTAGCTTCTGGGCCCACGCTCAGGATGCTTTCGCGGCGAGAACGCAGCTGGCGGACTTTTTCAGCAGCCCGCCTATTTTTTACACCGCCTCCGCGCTAAGCAAGAGCAGCTCACCAGTCATGTTCGGATGGATTGAGCACCGGAACTCTTGTCGGCCAGGCCGCGACATGTTGTACCGAATGGTCGCGTCCCGTTTGGGATCGAGAAATACTCCGCCCACGCCTCGGCCATAGACGATCACCCCGTCCTTCTCGACCTGAGTCGGAAGACCCTCGAACATAGTCGAGCCAAAGTCGTGCCGTTCGGCATCCTCGTTCCTGACCTTAATCGCTGTAGGGAATCCGAGGCGGAGCACCCCCTGCTTGGCCACGAACCTGAAATCCTTGATCGTGACCTCGACGACTTGCTCCGACTGGGAAAATACCGGCCCTGAGGCCTCCCACCAGAACCCGCATGTGACCGCAAGCACAAGAACCCATCCCCACTGCTGTGACTTCTGACTTCTCATGCACACCCTCCCTCTAGCAGGATGACGAAAAAAAAGCCGCCGGCATCGTTCAGGCCCACAACGTACACGAGACAGTCTTTTTGAGCATCCTGCAAACATGTTCATGTTCCGCGCAATACCTGCATTCCACCAAAATATAAGGGTCCAGCACAGTTTTTCCACAACATGCCACAGTCATTTCCCCAATTCCCGTTTCGATTTGGATGGCAGGGGCACTGTCAACACCGGACAGCCCGCAGTCCGCACCACTTTTTCTGCCGTGCTACCGAAGAAGATCTTGTCCACGTTGCCTGTGCGCCCGCCGTAACTGCCCATGACCACCAGGTCGACCTTTTCCAAGCGGGCCGTTTTCGCAATCTCCACAAACGGCCCTCCCTCCAATACGATCCGCGTGATCGTCACGCCCTTGGTCGACTCGGATTCGAGCCATCGCCGCACATTGAGCCGCGCATGATGGCGCAGCCGACGTTTTTGGCCCTGTGCGTCTGAGGGTACCGCCAATAGTCCCAACTGATTGAAGGTCGCCAGGGCACTGGTATCGATCACATGCAGAAGCAACAGCTTGGCTTGAAACGTCCTGGCCATGGTCAGCGCGACGCGAAAGGCCTCTTCCGAACAAGGAGAAAAATCTACCGGCACTAGAATCTTCGTGAACAGGGATTCTGTCATGTGGCCTCCGAGAACATTGAATCATGTTCTGTCATCAGCAAGGCCGATGCCACCTAGCCAAGACCTGATAGCAGCTGATGAATAGGGCAACGAATCAGGCAATTTCATGTATTGATTCGTTATCGGCTTTAATCTATTAGCCTCATGACCATCTTCGTGGGGGGTGTCCTGCTACAGTATGCGCTGTCACTCTGTAGCAGAAGGCAACAGAAGACCTGGACCTACGGCGTATTATAAGGATAATCGACACCGAATCCTCCGTACGCTCTTGACCCCTGTAGCCTCTTGTGCCTCGCGCTTCACGCGCCTCCTCAATAAGGCAACGGCATTAGACTTGCTCAGCTTCTATATGGCGCAAACCGGAGGCGAATCCATGACACGGACACAATGGGTACTGCTGGGAACCGTGCTGCTCGGGATCGTCGTGGGATTGTACATTCTGTTTTTCTGCCCTACGGAATGCCACTGATCGTCGAGCGGGCGGCCTATGGCAGAACCTGACACATCGTCAAGTGAAACAAGAAGGGACCGGACCGTGGGGACGGTATTAAATGAAGCGGCAGTACGGGTGACGGGCGGGCCTCTTTCCCTTGATGGAATCCTGGGCCTTCCAGTGCAGGCGATTGGAATGGTCATGTTCGCTCACGGAAGCGGCAGCGGGCGATTCAGTCCCCGCAATAATTTTGTCGCCCGCTACCTTCAACGAGGAAAAGTGGCGACCCTCCTGATTGATCTGTTGACTCCGGATGAGGCAGAGAACCGCCGCAATGTCTTCGACATTGACTTGCTGGCAGACCGGCTCCTGTTCACCAAAGCCTGGCTCGAAAACAATGTCCAGACAAAGGGTTTGGATCTGGGGTATTTCGGCGCCAGCACCGGCGCCGCCGCGGCCCTGCAGGCGGCAGCCCGCGATCCTTCCTCGATTCGGGCTGTGGTGTCGCGAGGCGGTAGACCGGACCTGGCCGAAGCCTATCTTTCGTCGGTCACCGCGCCGACTCTGCTGATCGTCGGTGGAGATGACGAGCCGGTCATCGAGATGAATCGAACCGCCTACCAGTTCCTTGCCTGCCCCAAACATTTCGTGATCGTGCCGGGTGCGTCGCATCTATTTGAAGAATGCGGCACGCTTGAACAGGTGGCGGAGCACGCGCTCACCTGGTTTCAACAATACTTTCATCCTGGCCCGTATGGAAATACAGGCGCGCATACCAGGAGCACTCCCGATGAAAATATTACTCGCGGTTGACGGATCAGATAATTCCTATGAGGCCATTCACGCCCTGAAATACTTGGCCCGGGCAGAGCAACTGACTCTGCTTCACGCCATAGACGTCCCGAGACCCGCCTATCCGATGATGAGCCAGGAAGTGGCGGAGGAGCTCTATAGGTCTCTCGAACAGAGCATGCGGGAAGACGGGGAGCGGCTACTCGATCGGGTTCAGGCCCTCCTTCCTATGCATGCAGGCTCCTCGACGAAGCAACTCCGAATCGGGCCGCCGGCAGAGGTCATCGTATCAACGGCTGAGGCGCAGACCGCCGATCTTATCGTGATGGGAGCACGGGGTCTTGGTCCTATCAAGGAGCGGCTGCTCGGCAGCGTGTCACACCGCATCCTCACCCTGGCCCCCTGTGCCACCTTGATCGTGAACGGCCCGGTCAAGGCCATGAGACAGATCTTGCTGCCGCTCCAGGGTCTATCCGACGCGGAAGCCGCTATTCGATTTCTCCAACTGCAGCCGTTCCACGCAACGGTTGAGGTGACCGTGCTGACGGTACTGCCTTCGACGCAGCCGCCATGGCCCGTCGATGCCGCTGCTGCCGAGAAACTGGAGGAGGAAGCCTTACACAGCGCGCGCGGCTTCATCGACGGTGTCGTAGAACGTCTGCGCGTCATCGGCTATCAGGCGCGAGGGACCGCGGTACGCGGGACGCCGTCGGCCATGATCCTGCAAGAAGCCGGGACACTCCGATCGGATCTGATTCTCATGGGCACAAGTGGCCGACAGGGAATCACCCGCTTCGTGCTCGGCAGCGTATCTCATGCCGTGTTGCACAAGATGCCTTGCCCGGTGCTGGCGTTTCACTGAGGCACCGGTTAGCAGGATGCTGAAAAAGTCCTCCAGCATCGTTCTCGGCTCGCCCAGACCCTCAAGGGGGACCCGGCCGCCTCTCGTCGGCGCGCACAAGCTTGGTGCTCCTTACTCGTCGCACCGTGCGCCCCAGAGGCTGCGCCTCCGGTGGCTTTCATCGGCGACGGCCTTGCTGGACGGCCTCTTTGCGCATCCTGGGGAAATGTTTTGGTTCTGTCGAGGACGTGCAGGCCATCGAAACTTCGCCGGACAGAAATAATTATCCCGCAATCTGCTAAAGGAATTTTGCTTTGACCAAGGCGAGGATCTGATCTGCTGCGTCGCCCGGGGAAGTGGAAGTAGTGTCGATGCGGAGATCCGGGTTGCCCGGCGCTTCGTAGGGCGATTGGAGTCCCGGGACGGTAACAGATTCGCCTTGCTGGCCCTTTCGATAGGTTCCTTTCTGCTCTCGTTCCATGCAGGTCGTGAGGGGACATTCGACGGCGACCTCGATGAATCGTGGGATCACTGACCGCGCAAAATCCCGATAGACCCGGCGACTCGCTGTCGCATCGAAGACCACAGTCACATCATGTGCTACGAGCTTCTGTCCGGTGAATACCAACGCACGATAGAAGAGATCTCGCTCCGCTTCTGAGTAGGTCGGCGTCGGCGTAATGGCGCGTCTGACCTCATCGGATTCCAACACCTCGACCGTCATTCCAAGCCCTTCGAGCTGCGGCTTCAGGGCAGAGACGATCGTACTCTTGCCCGATGCCGGCAGCCCCGTCACCCAGATCGCGAAACTTTTGGATCGATTCATGAGGACCACCGAGCGATCAGCATTCAGCATACGAACAGAGCAGCGCTCTCCACTTCCGTCCGAATTTCAACTGACCTCTGACCGCTCCTTCACTCCCGACAATATTCGTTCACACGGGCAGAATCGAAACGCGGCTCATTCAGCACATGCTCGATAAATCGGAAAATGGTCCGGCGCACCTCGATCGGCAGCTTGGGGTACCACACAGGACTCGCCAAGACTAACCCTCGAAACGCAAAAAATGGGGCGGCTGACTCTGTGACCGCATAATCGTGGCTTGCCTCCATATAGGAGTCCCAAAAGAGTCGGAACATCACTTCCAACGGTCCTTTCAAGGTGCCCCAGCGGCAGAGCGAGAAAAACAGATAGTTGATGGTCATCGAGGTCACATCGTCTGCCGGTTCTCCCCACTCTCCTCGTGACCGATCAAGCACTGAGAAATCCGCTCTTTTCCGGAACAAGACATTCCAGGGATGAAAATCTCCATGGACTTGCGACAGACGCTGAGTCTCCCCGCGCAGCCGCCAGCGCCACCGATTGCAGGCTTCTTCG
>JBBRRM010000152.1:0-7385 GCA_038275915.1 Nitrospirales bacterium | reverse complement strand
AGTGTTTGGGTGTGAATGACAATGAAGCCACAAAATGCAAGTCCTGTGGCTCTAGGTTTACAGTCCAAGCGGCTTCTCCGGAGACGCACGAAGATTTGGTCGGGCGGTATTTTGGTTTCCGAAAACTCATTACTCCAGCTTTAGTTAAACTGTCTTATCTGCTAGGGGCATTAGGGATCACTTTCATTTGTATCTTCGCCATCGCTTCTCCGGACATCTTTACGACCCATGGTGAAGACTCCACCCGGACAAGGTATATGGGAATACTGGCATTGATATTTGGCAATCTCGCATGGAGGATGCTGTGCGAGGGCGCCATCTTGTTATTTAGCTTGCACGAAATATTGGTGAGTCTTGAGGATAAGGCCGATTTCCTCGCCACTCATTACGAACAACGAACTCTTAATGACGGGGGCAAGGCATATTGATTCGCATGCTCGCCTGCCTTCTTTTTCCCTATCCTCTGTGGTTGCATGCCGCTGACTTATCTGGCCCTGTCGGTCACACCCTCGAGGTCCTGCACGATCAACAAGCTGAAGCTATCCGCCTCGTGGGTATTGACTGTCCAGAGAAAGACCAGACCTTCGCCAAGTCAGGCACGCTGACACGAGCTGTAGCCAGCCCTTTCAGTGCGATCTCCGGTGACCACTCATATACACTGGCGGCTTCTTTGAACGTCGCGACTGTTGCTCCCATCACGGGCGAGTATGCGAATGCGAGAAAGGCCGGGCCCTCTGCTGTCAATACACCCATCACCATGCACGATCACCTGGATCATAAACCACAGGCGCTAGCGCGCCGCTCTTATCCGAACAAGGGTGTCCCTGATGCGCAATGTCGAAGCGATGTTGAGCGTGGAGGAAAGAGACGTCCTCGGTATGCCCCAAAAGGACCCGAGCGTCTAGACTTTGCCAGTTGCGTTACTCGCTTCTATCTTCCTTTTTTGCCCATCCCTTTCACCGTGTAACCTTTTGGCCGGGCGCAACGACTATAAGTAAAGCGAGTGATCTTCCGAGAGGAATTGGCGGCAGATCGCTCTATGTAATAATACAAGGGTTGAACCTGCGATGGTGATACCTAGGTGTCTCTCAGAGAGGAAAGGCTGGTGAATCGTGCCGGCAATGCGTCAAGAATTGCAGGAGTTTGTCTCGTCGTGCGAACGCCTCATCGTCGCGCACGCGAGGGCGGGACTATCCGAGGATGAACGCAGTGTTGTGACATACTACATGGAGGAGCTGCCCACCCGACTCAATATGCTAAAGCGGTCATCCTAGCCT
This sequence comes from Nitrospirales bacterium, assembly GCA_038275915.1. GTDB lineage: Bacteria > Nitrospirota > Nitrospiria > Nitrospirales > Nitrospiraceae > Palsa-1315. Next base: position 6,108 of record JBBRRM010000152.1, on the reverse strand, counting down.
GATGGACACCCTTCTCTTCGGTCCGTTCTTGCGCCTCCTTAGCGTCCCGCTCACAATACGTCTCCCGGGAGGGAGAAGACTGCAATCATGCCATAGGTTTTCCAATACGTACGGTTCGTGACCCACGCCTCCGATCCGCCACGCCGATCGTCGGTTGCTTTAGGTCGCGAAAACAATTAAATAAGACAGCTTTCCAGCAGGAAGGATTCAGCCAGGCACGCCCTCATTAATATTCAACTTTCCTGGTTCACCATTCAACGCCCCTTTGCAATAATAGCCGTCCCCTTTAATCTGTCGGATCGCGGCAAGAAGATCATCTGGATTAACTTTCCCTGCCTTCATCACGACTATCACGTTGCCATGCATCGATTCGAAGTCGACCCCAATGACTCCGGACACGCGCTTCAGTGATTCTGTTAAATCAAAAATATGGAAGTTGCAGTATCTCCCACCAAGCCTGATTGCAACACGCTGTTGTGCCGCCTCTGTCAAGTTTGGGACCAGCGCATGACCCAAGACACAGATGAGAAATAGGTTTAGTAGTTTCCTCATGCCTTTTCTTTCCTCATGCGAAACTACTCAGCTTTGAACGAATGTTCTCGACAGATATTTCCGGTAAGGAAAATCTATCACTTTTTCCAAATTTGTCCTGAGCGCCTTCCCCTGGCCGTAATAAGCCATGCTACAGCCACCTCCGCCTAAAACTATTCTCGTTATCTGACGTATGCGCACTGTGCGCATTGAGCGAAGACGCTCGACCACAAGGATGCGTACAGTGAGTCAGTCGAAAAAAGAGTTCACTCGGCTGCTTTTCGTCATGGACACTGATGTAGAGCATGCGCAGGCTGGTTGCGGATTTGCCTAAATGTTTCTGTGTTTCGCTGCGATTTTCACCCGTAAGTGATTGATCTTCTTGATTCTCATCATGGTTAGATGAAATTCGAAAACCGTGACTCACGCCAGACACGAAAAGGGTCTGGCCTGAGAATAATCAGCTTGATCCTTTCATATCTGGATCAGGGATTCCGTGGCCCTGGTCGAGAGCCTGAGTCCGGGCTTTACAGATGATGATGCTGCTGTAACCGCGCTTCAGCCAGATCAATGTCTACCTGAATATGGCGCAGAACTTCATCGCTGATGACGCTTTCGTTGCGAAGTTGAAGAATCGTTCGGCGTTCAACTTGAAGCGCTTCGTGCGAGAGTCGTTCGAATTCTGACGAAAAGAGTCGGAGGGGCGTGCCGGCACTCTCGGGTTCGGCACCTTCCACCTGGCGGATATGATCTTCATATTCGACACGTAATCGTTGGAGTGCGTCGGCTGTCGTAGGTTCGCATTCCCCGATTGCATTCAGCCGGGCGAGGGCGGCTTGGTTGGCCTTGAGCCTAGCTTCACGTTCCTCTTTTTCCATTGAGCCGTCGTCCTTGACGCCGAGCCAGCGAATGAGCAGCGGCAGGCTTAAGCCTTGCACGACGAGGGTCGCCAAAATTACGATGAAGGTGAGGAACAAAATCAAATCGCGGTAGGGAAAGGACCGGCCGTCGGGCGTTCCGTCCATGCTGAGCGGTATGGCCAGAGCCGCCGCGAGTGACACGACACCGCGCATGCCGGTCCATCCAATGATGGTGACGTGCCGCCACGAGGGATATGGGTCACGGTCACGAATGCTCTTAAAGAGGAAGCGCGGCAGATACGCCGCCGGGAACACCCACAGCATGCGGATGAGAATCACCGCGAGGCTGATGAACAGCGCATACCAGACGAGTTGATGAATGGGAATGTCATGACCGGACAAGGCATGCAACACTCCGGGCAGTTGCAATCCGATCAGGATGAAGACGACACCGTTCAGCAGAAATTCCACCATTTCCCAAACAGGCCCGCCTTGCAGTCGCGTCTTAAAGGTAAGTAGTTCAGGCATTCGCCGGCCCAGATATAAACCGGCAGTCACGACCGCGAGTACGCCAGAAACGCCTAACCGCTCGGCGGATAAATATGCGACGAAGGGCGTGAGTAGTGAAACGGTAATTTCAATCGGCGCGTCATCCACGCGCTTGTGAAATTGTTGCGCCAGCCAGCCGATCGCCAAACCCGTCAGGATTCCACCGGTGGCCACGATGAAAAACTGTCCGCTCGCATGCGGTATAGAAAAGGAACCGGTCGCCACGGCCGCTAATGCGAAACGATACGCGACAAGCGCGGTCGCATCGTTGACAAGACTTTCGCCTTCGAGGATCGTGACGATGCGGCGCGGCACTTTCAACCGTTCGGCAATTGCCGTGGCGGCGATGGCATCAGGCGGAGAAATGATTGCGCCCAACACAAATCCAACAGCCAGCGGCAGGTGCATAAAATAATGCGCGAGATAAGCGACGGTCACCGTGGTGAACAGGACAAGGCCAATGGCGAGCAACGAAATGGGACGGAGGTTCGCCTGGAAATCGCGCCACGAGGTGAACAGCGCCGCCGGAAATAAAAGCGGCGGAAGACAGAAAAGAAAGACCAGTTCGGGATTGAGCGTTACTTTGGGAAGTCCGGGAATCCAGCCGAGTACCAATCCGCCGATGACGAACAGGATCGGATAGGGAATGTGGAGTTTGCGTGCCAGCATGGCCAGAACGGCCACCGTCAGCAGAAGCCCAACAAAGATTTCAGCAATGCTCGTCATGTCGCTTGAAAGTTAATTGCGGAAGGGCGGTTTGCACAACCAGACTTCTCCTTCACAAAGCAAAAACAACTCGACTAAGAAATACTGGTCAGACCAAACCTCGGCATGAGGAGGCAAACGTTGGCAGGCGGTGTGGTTAAATCCACTTGACGAGTGTAATCATTAGGCTTCCAGGCTGTCTAGTGCCTTCTCCAATCGCTTCAGTTTCCCAATATGCATCGCGCATGACGCTCTTACCCGGCTTCGGAGAAGATCTGACATCGGGCTGACTCATGAGTCAGTGAACCGATGATCAGCCCGTCAGGCACATTCCTGTGCCTGACTATCGCACCACGCCAGAGGATTCCGTGAACAGTAGCAATTGCACAGCCAACCCCACCAGAGATAATGGATACAGGTGAGTGGACTTGCCGATGAGAATGCCACGATCGACGAGCACCTTGAGCGCGAGCGCCAGAAGGGCCAGGAGGCCCATCAGGACATGGGGCAGCGTGAGCCCGTGGGAATGCGCATGGGGAGCGGCGCCTAAATCGTGGACCATGAGGATGCTTGCCGTTAACACGGCCATGCCATAGAACAGATACAACCAGACTGTGTTGTGGGTCACCCGCTCCAGCCGGCGCAGCAGTTCGATGAGGCCAAGCGTCAGAACCATGACGGCCAGAACGTTATGCTGAAGAACCTCCGGATTGGAAAGGATCTCGTTCAGTCCTGAGGAACCGATCGGCCAGGCAAACCTGTCGCTAAAAATCACATTGTAGAGCCCTATGAGAATCAGACAGGACGGCCAAGCCAGTCTGACCACCACGGTTAGGCCGATCCCCAGCACCTCCAGCCATGTCAGACCCGCTAAGACCAGCACGACCACACCTCCCACATGGTGATTAAACTCTAGCCAGACTCTCGCCTCGCGGTGAGCTTCCTGCTGACTCTCTTGCCCGATCGCCGTGCCAGCACACAACAAGAAGACGAGGATGGGAAACAGGATAGAGCAAAGTGAAACCAGTGATGGCAACTCCCGGCTCGGTACTCGCAATTGGTTCTTTTCTCGGGCGCAGCCATTAACTCCGCCCCTTACTTATGATGCCACGGTGAAGGTGGTACGACAATAATCGAGATCGGGGAAATGATTCCAGGAATCTTTGCTTTAGGAAGGTTGTTGAGTCATGCCTCATCCTCACTGCTTGCCGGCGACCCTCCAGAACACCGCACCCACTCAATGAGACATGCAGCCAGGCCGCCCTAGGCCGCCACGCGGACCAGCACCTTTCCCATCGGCCCCTGTGCCAATCGTATGAATCCCGTCTTCACATCTTCGAACGGGACAATGATGTCCACCTGCGGCCGCTGCCCCATGGCATCCAGTCGATTAACAATCTCCTCCCACGCCCCGTGCGCTGCCTGAGCCGTATAGTCTCCAACCGAAACCCCGCCGATACGAATGCGGCGGAACAACAGGCTCGCTGTGTTGAAGTCTGGCACGGTCCCTCCGCTCCTGCCGACCACGCTGATCCGGCCGCCATAGTTAAGCAGGGCGATCACCTGCGTCAACAGCGCGCCTCCAACGCTGTCGACGGCTAGGTCCACCCGCCTCGGGCTGATCGCGGCTTTCACGGTATCCACCAGGTTGCTGTCAGTTGGATCACACACGACATTCGCTCCGAGCATCTTCAACCTGGCGCCCTTCTCCGCACTGCGTGACAAGGCCACCACGGTGAGATTCATTGATTTCCCCAGCAGCAGTGATGCAACACCGACGCCGCCTGACGCACCGGTTAGGAGGAGGACAGACCCCGCGGGCGGAGGCGTTGGAGGGTCGTTCCACTGCGTCAAAGCCTGCCAGGCAGTGAGAAAAACCAACGGGGCGCCAGCCATCTCTTCGAAAGACCAGCCGGAGGGAACTCGGGTGACACTCTCCATGGGCACGAGGACGTACTCAGCTAAAGTTCCCCACACGTCCACCCCCACCTCGCAGCGCAGGATGCCCACAGTCTCGCCCACCCGGACATTGTCCACGCCAGGTCCAACCGCCACCACGTCACCCACGCCGTCACGCCCGAGAATATGGGGTAGCGGCGGCTTGGCCGGATACATTCCCCGCGCGAGAAAGGCATCGGCAGGGTTCAGCGCGGCAACCCTCATCCTCAGCAGCACCTGTGTCGGCCCCGGCCGAGGATCCGTCACCTCGCCAAGCCGCAGCCTTTCAACACCCTCCGCTGAATCCATTAGCCATGCGCGCATGTGCTCTTCCCGCTTTGGCAGGCCCAGTTTCTGCCGGTGTCAGCGTACCCTCTCGGGCGGATCAAAAACAAATGTTATTGGAGGTTTGACCATGAGCAAAGTTATCTCCGTTCTCTTGATCCTGGTCTTTGTCCAAACGACTGTCTCAGTGCTTGCGGAGCAGGATGTAACAGTCACCGCTGTGATGAAAGGCTCAACAACGATCGGCGGCCAACAAATTGTATATCCCAAAACCGATAAGGCAGAAATGGCCTCGGTTCTGGTCGAAATCCAACCTGGGAAGGAAAGCGGACGCCACATGCATCCAGTCCCCACCTACGTCCATGTCCTTGAGGGAACATTGACGGTGGAATTTGAGGATGGCTCTCGCCAGACGTTTAAAGCCGGAAGTGGATTTTTAGAGGTTGTGAACACCTGGCATAATGGAAAGAATTTAGGAGAAGTACCGTTGAGATTTCTGATAGTTTTTGCAGGCGAGGAGGGACAACCAAATCTTATCCGACCGGAAAACATAAAACATCGGTCACGACACACTGATTCAAAATCAGTTCTTTTTGAACACTCATGAAGACTGGGAGGAAGTCCTGAAAAATCGATGTCTAAGAAACCTGCACAGAAGGAGGATTTTGGACAGAGTAAGGATGACTGCAAATCACATCTCTCTATCCAGACCGGAGTTCTAACAAGCCGCAGATCATTCACGTTTGCACCTATGGTCGGTTCGATGGATTTCCGAACAGGGCCACACGTCCCTTCTTTAGTAGGGTTGACGCATCGCGTTAAGTGGCGTCAGTATATGCATACGCCACTTTGCCGCGATCGACACAGGCCTTCGGGCGGAAGGGACGCATTTGGTTCCGCTGAAAAATCGAAGAGTTCCTGAAGGCGATTCCTCTGTAATTTAGTACGAGGTCCGGAGTTGAATTCACCTCGGAGAGATAACATCCTAAACCACAGACAGCATCGTTACGTGTCAAGCCCCTCGCAGACTGATCCCCCCGCTATGCTCGGCTAGATCCTACGAATTGCACACAGTCTTTTCAGGGCGTTGCGCCTAGGGATGGGAATGGCCGGCGTCTACCTTCGTATAAGGGTTACAAAGGCATCCTGTCGGAAGGAGATGCTATGAGTAGATCAAGCAGTCAACATTTACGCGTCAGCCAGGTGATGCAGGGTGCACAGGAGCGAAGAGATAGCAAGC
>JBBRRM010000151.1:0-7397 GCA_038275915.1 Nitrospirales bacterium | reverse complement strand
TATTCGTCGAGGGAGAATTGGCGGCACTCGGTGGAGTGGTGCTGGCGCTCGGGATTGCCGCACTGGGACTTGTGTTCTTGCTGTCCGGAGTTATTACAATCGTATTCGCCTATCGGCTGGAAAATGCCCGGCTGACGACGGTGTATCAAGAACTTCGGGAGGTTCTCGAAGGAGCAAACCTTCCTGAATCAGGAGGTATACAGGCTTAGGAATTGATCGTATTCGGCGGGGAGATCCAGGTTGGACCGGTTGCGGGCGAGCCCCGCGATGATACCGCGATGTTTCTTGCTGAGACCGGATGATTCAAAGGCGTGGCGGAAGTGCTGCCACCGTGCGCTGACGTCGGTGGCCAGACGTGCCCGCTCCAATGGCGGCAATGCATGAAGCGACGTCGTGAGGGAGCGGATAGCTTTCTCGACGCTTTCATACGGCGGTGCCAGCTTGAGCTGCGCATAAAACGTTTCGAGATGGTGTCGGAATTCCTCTCGAAGTGCCAGGGTATGATCGGTCGAGGAAGGTGTAGATTCAGACATATTGGCCGAAGTGATGATACGGGATGGACCGTCGTGATGACAACAGGCTAGTGATACGTGTCTTTTATCCATAATTTAGGAGCGACTATATGATGCGCATTCAGCGATATGTTCTCGGACTCGTGACCGTGCTCGCGTTAGGTGGTTGTTCGGCCCACCCTCATCATGGAATGACCAGCGAAGGAAAGGGGGATGCTTATTGGCAGAAGGGGCAGCAGGACATGGCATCGTTGATCGATCGCACCGTGAAGGATCAGGGGAAGGCTGAACAAGTCAAATCGGCGGTGAACGAGATTGTCACGGAATTGAAGGAGGGCCGGGAACGGGAGCGCGCGGCGCACAGACGGCTGTATGAGTTGAATGCGAAGTATGCGGCCACCCCGGAGGAGTTTATGAAGATTCTGGATGACGCGAACAATCAGCGCATGCAGTCCGCCTCCAAGATCCTGGCGCTTCGGTTCAAGATGAAAGAACTCATGACAGAGGAAGAGTGGAAGGCCTTGTCGGACCAGATGCTGGTCTACAGCGGGCGGTACCGGCATGGAGAGTCGTCGCCAAAGACCGGCTACTAGCAGGCTGCTGAAAAAGTCACTTTTCTCACCCGCCCAACCTCGGCGCGCCAAGACGCGCCCCTTCCCAGGCGGCGTTCTCGCCTCGTTCAGCCCCTCAACGGGGACCCAGCTGCCTCACCACTCGGCGGCGCGCACAAACTTGGTGCTCCTTATTCGTCGCACCGTGCGCCCCAGAGGCTACGCCTCCGGTGCTTTCATTGGCTGCGGCCTTGCTGGACCGCCTTTTTGAGCAGCCCTTGGAACGTTGAAGTTAACTTCTAGCCGGTGCGGCTTTGAGTGGGATCGGAGTCCATGTTGCGCCGGCATCGGTCGAGCAGTAGAGGCCGCTTCCATTCGTGCCGGCGTACAGTAAGTGCGAATCGCGCTCGCTCATCGCAAGGGCGCGAATATTTAATGTGGCCAATCCGTGGTTGATGGCTGTCCATGTCTGTCCGCTGTCGGGGCTTTTCCAGACTCCCCCTGGCCCTCCGATGTAAATGGTCTTCGGTTGAAGTGGGTCGATGAGAATACTGCTCACGAATAGATCGGGGAGTGATTGCCCGATCCGTTCCCATTGTTCCCCGCGCGTCGCCGTGCGGAAGAGGCCTTTCGTTGTTCCGGCATAGACGATGTCCGGGTTGACCACATCGAAGACGATGGCATTGACTCCTAGCGCCATTCCTCCCATGAGCTCCTGTTCAGGAATCAGCCCGTTGCTGATTTTCTTCCATCCCATCGCGGCGTTGTCGGACCGATAGATCCCTCCCGTGGTTCCTGCGTACAGAACCCGAGGATCGCGGGGATGAATGGCAATGGAAACGACGATGTGGACTTCCTTCATCCCTGCCATCCGTTCTTCCCATTCACGCCCACCGTCCCTGGTGTGAAAAGCACCGACAGTCGTGGCGGCATAGATCTGCTCATGGTCTGTCGGGTGAAAGACGAATTGGTTGATGAAGGATACGTGTTCTTTCAGCCCGACATTGTGGGGAAGCCAATGTTGCCCGCCATCCGGGCTCTTGTACACGGCGTCGGCCATGGTGCCGGCATAGATGGTTGCAGGAAACTGAGGATCGATTGCGAGGGTCGTGACACGCCTTGCGCTAAAACTCGGGAACCGTTCCCACAGCCGGCCGGCGTCCCGCGATTTATAGACTGCGTCGTTCGTCGCCACATAGAGGATGTTCGCATTGGTCGGATGCAGGGCGATGGAGACGATCGCCTCGCTCTCCTTGGTGCAGCCGGCACAGACCAACACAAGCATCAGGGAAGCGAGTTGAACGAGCTGAAAGGTGGTTCGAATCAGCATAAATAGGTGTCACAACTTCTTCATGACGTGTTCGGCATAGCCGGTCAGTTCCATGTACCCCTTCCCGCGGATCGGTCGTCCTTGTGCCGTGCCGACGGTCTCGATGGCGCCTTCCCAATAGGCCACTTGCGTACTGCGTGTGGTGGGGAGTTCCTGCCCGGCCATGAGCGGACTGAGTTCCAGTGAGAGTTGTTGCGAGGGAATGATGAGACGCCACCGTTGTGGATATCGTGCCTGGCTTGTCTTGCTGGTCCAATAGCTCGTCGGTTCCAGGGTGAAGTCTCCGATCGATAGATGGCGTCCATGTCCATCCCGGTCAATGACTGTACCGCTTGAGCTCGGATCGGCAGATCCATCGGAGCGGCGGAGTCGATAGAGCATCAGTTCGCTCCGGTCATCCAGTTGCAGACTGAACCAGTCCCATCCGACCAAATCCTTGTCGAGGTCGGCCGAACCAAACTCATGGTCCATCCAACTGTCCCCTGTAACGTCGAATTGTTCGCCGCCGATCGACAGGGTGCCGGTCGTTGCCAGTCTGGTGAAGGAATAGTAATGGGAGGCTTGTCCCGCGGCTGAGCCTTTCCGGCTGATACCGTCGGTGCCATGTACGACGAGTGGTTTGTCCGGCGAAACTATTAGTTGGAGCGCCAGTTCTCCATCAGCTGCGTGGAGGGTGTGTGTATCAGGAGTTGCCGACGTCGATTCGGCGCTCCACTGATCGATCCAGACGTGGAGCCGGTCACGCGCCGCCCCGGCTTTGCCCAAACCTGCCCGGCTGATTTTCTCTGCATAGTCGAAACGATCCTTGCTGAGATCACTCACGGCGAAATGGGCCAGGTACAGTTGCGTCACGGCCCATTGCGACGGTAAGGTCTTCACCTGATCGCGCGGCATACCACGACGGAAGAAGGTGAGTTGATAGCCGAATGGCCGGCCGTTCTTTGCCGTGAGCTGGCCGGTGTAGTACCACCATTCGGTGCGGAATTCTTCGTGCGCTCCATGATCGCGCGGAAAGGAGTATTGATAGCCTTCCGTGGCGACTCGAAATTCCTGTGCGGTATCTGCCGCGAGGCAGGGCATCACGACCAGCAGACTGCTCGACAGGAATAGAAGGTGTCGAAGATGATGCCACAATTCGTACATGGGTGATGGATGGTCCGTGACCTGGGGGAATCGCTGCTCGCGCTTATAACATGGTTCGACGTGCGGCACAAATCTCCTGTGTTGATAAGGGTTTTCGGCTACTCGACGGGTAAGAGGCTTCACTCTCGCCGTTGACAATTTTGTCGACCATCAGCTATCGTGAGCTATGCAGATCGATCACGGGCGAGAGCAGCAGGGCCGCGACCAGCACGACAGCGTGACGCCCTTTCCCATTCCTGCGCGGATTCCGGTGTTTCCGCTTCCCAACGTGGTGCTCTTCCCCAAGACCTATCTCCCTCTTCATATCTTTGAGCCGCGCTACCGCGCCATGGTCGTCGATGCGGCGATGAGCGGGCAGTGCATCGGCATGGCCCTGCTCAAGGATGGATGGGAGATGGATTATTATGGCCATCCGCCGGTGTACTCAATGGGCTGTGTGGGCCGATTGGCAAGTGTGCAGCCTCTGGCGGATGGACGATCCAATATCCTGCTGCAAGGGCTGGAACGGTTTGCGATCGAGCATGAATGGTACGACAAAGCCTATCGTGAAGCCACGATCTCTGTCGCGGTGAGAGGCACAGAGGCATCACTGGATCCCATGGTCCGCCAGCACCTGTTCACTATCCTGGAATCCTATCTCCGGTCCCGCAAGGACGTCCCGACGTGGCAGGAGTTTTTTCGGGAAGAAGTCAGCGATGAGATTTTTGTCAATACCCTGTCCACCTACCTGGAGTGTACGCCTTTGGAAAAGCAGTTTCTCTTGGAGGCCGACAGCCTCCATCAACAAGCCCGCCGCCTCAGCGACCTCATCGAGTTCATGTTGCACGATCAATCCGGTGCGAAGGGCTGGGGCTAAATGGATCGTGCGATTGCTATTCAGGTGTCTCGACTCACGAAAACCTATGATGGGCACGCGGCCGTCTCCGATCTATCGTTTCAAGTCTATTCAGGCGAAATTTTCGGTCTGCTAGGGCCGAACGGGGCGGGGAAAAGCACCACGCTCAGGACGCTCATCACGCTGCTGACGCCGACGTCCGGGACGGCCAGCGTGCTAGGCCACGATACGGTTCGTGAGGCGGATGTCGTTCGCCAACTTATTGGTTACGTGCCGCAAGAACGGGCTATCGACCGTTTTCTGACCGGTCGAGAACATCTCGAACTCCTCGGTGCGCTGTACCACTTGCCGAAGGCCGAAGCCAAGAAGCGCATCGCCGAGTTGCTGAAACTCGTAGACCTGGAAGAACCGGCCGATCGGCCGGCGAAAACCTATTCCGGGGGGATGAAGCGAAAGCTCGACATTGCCTGCGGTCTCTTGCCGGATCCCAAGATATTGTTCCTCGACGAGCCGACATTGGGCCTGGATGTGCAGAGCCGGCTTCGAATTTGGGACTACGTGCGGATGTTGAAAGCGCGTGGCATGACGATCGTAATGACGACGAATTATTTGGACGAGGCGGACCAGCTCTGCGATCGGTTGGCCATCATCGACGGGGGAAAGATCAAGACGCTCGGCTCGCCGGCTGAGCTAAAGGTCGGGCTGGGCGGCGATATCGTGTCGGTGACCTTGAAGGATCAGAATAAGATTCCCGCGTTGGTCTCTGCATTGACGGGACAACCGGGTATACGGGCGGTCAAGACGACGCCGACCGGCCTGGATATCCGGGTCGAGTCGTCCGAGAAGGCACTACCCGCGATTCTCGAATCCGCCAATCGGCTGGATTGCCGACTGGAGTTTATTGAGTATCACCGGCCGAGGCTGGACGACGTGTTCATCGCCCATACGGGACGGTCCATGACCGAATCGGTTCAGGACATTCAGGCGGAATAAGGAGATACGGTGGCGCAGTACTGGCAGGAAATTCATGCGTTGACGATGCGGTGGGTCCGGCGGCTCAGCCGTGAGAAATTCAGTATGTTGTTTACGCTCGTGCAGCCGATGCTGTTCTGGCTGATCTTCTTCGGCAACCTGTTCCAACGGGCGGCGGATGTGCAAGTCACGCAGGCGCCGAACTACATCTCCTTCCTGACTGCCGGTGTGGTCGTCATGACGGTGCTCAACAACGGACTCGCCGGTGGCGTCGACCTGCTGTTCGATAAGGAGAATGGGTTTCTGGAGCGGTTGATGTCCACGCCGATTCATCGCAGCTCGGTGATTCTGAGTCGCTTCATCTTCGTAATGACCATTACTTCGCTCCAAGTACTCGTGATCCTCGGGGTGGCCTTTTTGTTCGGCGTCCAGCCGGCAACGGGACTCCTGGGTGTCGCGGCGATCTTGATGATCGGAATGCTCTTTGGTGTCGGTCTCACCGCGATTTCCATGGCGATGGCCTTTTCCGTGAAAAGTCATGGCGATTTCTTTTCAGTCCTGGGCTTCCTTTCGCTCCCAATGATATTCTTGAGCTCGGCCTTGGTGCCCTTGGAGGCGATGCCTGGATGGATGGGATTCCTCGCGCGGTTCAATCCGATGACCTGGGCGATCGACGCGGTGCGGCCGTTGATCTTGTCCGGCTGGACCGAGGCTCTCCCCCATGTCGGCATGGTAGTGGTCGTCATGATCATATTTGACGCCCTCTGTTTGTACGGCAGCGCAAAAGCGTTCCGTCGGGCGATGGGCTGATGAGCGGGCTTTCCGGGAGTCCCACCATGCTGGTAAACGAGAGTCAAATCCGGGCCCTGATCCGGTTGCTGGCCGATGAGGATGAAAAAATCGTCCGGACCATCAGCGGTAAACTCATTGACATCGGTTCTTCTGCGGTTCCCCTGCTTCAGGAGGCGGAAATCGAACAGCCGGAAATGGCTGACCGTCTTGTCTCGGTGCTCGAGGAAATCCGCGGCGGCAAGCTCGAGGATGAGCTCATGCAGTTGGCGGCGCGGCCTGATGGCCCGATGGACCTTGAACAAGGCGCCTTTTTGATCGTCCGGTATGCCTATCCCACCCTGGCGGTGACCTCATATACGCGACAGCTCGATGAGATGGCGCAGGAGGTGCAGGATCGAATCGGTCCGCGGGCCTCCGGAGAGGAAACGATCAAGACCTTAAACCGGTATCTCTTCACGGAGCAGGGCTTCAAAGGTAATACGAAGAATTATTATGAGTTGGAAAATAGTTACCTCAACTGCGTGATCGACCGACGAACCGGGATTCCGATCAGCTTATCCACGGTGTATCTCCTCGTCGGAAAGCGCCTGGGCCTTCCGGTCCACGGAATCGGGATGCCGGGTCATTTCTTAGTGAAGTACGAGTCAGACCGCTACAAGGTCTTCGTCGATTGTTTCAACGGTGGGGCCTTACTGACTGAAAAGAACTGCCAGCGGTTCCTCACGGAAGCCGGCTATGGATTTGACGAAAAATATCTGCAACAGAGTCCGGTGCGCGCAATTCTCTCCCGCATGATCAAGAACCTTCTCGCCATTTATGCCAAACTCGATGACCCGCTCAAGAAGGCCCGTCTGACGAAATTCATTGAGATCCTGGGATGCGACAATAAGGAAGGCGGCCTCTAAAACATACGCGAGACTCGCGAGAGGTGCGCGAAAAGCGGGATTGGCAGGAAGTTTCATCAACTTCGCAGGCTGCTCAAAAAGTCCGTCCAGCAAGGCCGCAGCCGATGAAAGCACCGGAGGCGTAGCCTCTGGGCTACGTTGAGGATGCTTTCGAGGGGAGAACGCCGCTGGCGGATTTTTTCAGCAGCCTGCTACAGTTTGATCGACATTAAATCCCGCCCAACCGTGATCTCTCCTCCGAACGCCTCCCCTGCCTGTTCCCGCACGTTGTATCGTTCGGTGACCGGATACAAATGTGACAGCACGAGCCGGCCGACTCCGGCCTCTCTGGCCACTTCTCCACATTGACCGGCATGC